>JBDTRQ010000482.1:0-8374 GCA_039931535.1 Ignavibacteriota bacterium | reverse complement strand
AATACTTAAAGCGTTGTCGAATAAGTTAAAACTATCATTCTAGAATTGTGGAGACGTTGCATGCAACGTCTTTACTTATAGTCCCCCTTAGGGGGATTTAGGGGGCTTTCTTCCACTCATCCTTTTTCCTGACTCATCAACTGTCCAAAAAATTCCATATTAGCTGAATTAGAATTTGAAATTATAATTTTAATTATTGCAGTAAGCGGCACAGATAAAAGCATTCCAACAATTCCCCAGATGTAACCCCACACTAAAACTGAAAGTAGAATTAATATTGGATTTAAATTTAATCGTTTACCCATTATCATTGGCTCTGCAACATTAAAAGCAAGTGTTTGTATGCCCGCCATTAATGCAAGAACCAAGATCATCGTTCCAACTGAATCAAACTGAACTAATGCAAATAAAACCGGAAACACGAGAGCTGCGGCAGAACCAATAGTTGGAATAAAATTAAAAAGGAAAACAAATAATCCCCACACAATTGGAAAATCAACGCCGATAAAAGATAAAACAATTGTTGTTATAATTCCTGCAGTAAGATTAACACCAACCTTTGCAATTATGTAACGTTGAATTTGCTCGGTAATTTTTTTGAAAGTTGTTTCAAGCTGCTGCTCACGCAATTTTCTTTCGTGTTCTAATTCATCTAAAAGTTTTTGTTCTTGAACAGCATTATCAGAATGGCTAAGTTGCTTTTTTATTTTTCCTAGTTGAGGACTAACCCTTTTATAAACGTATCTATGTTTAATAGCTTCAAAAATTGTTTTGTTTCCCGAAAGAACAAATACAAAAAAGAACAATACAAATAACACATTACCAAGCAGCGAAATAGTAGAAGAAAATAATCCGCCAGCTATGTCTTTAATATTTAAACTTGCCAGCACATTGTCAATTGAAAACTCTGTAAAAAAAGGATCCGTTAACCCCCAAGAAACAGAAGTGCCTTTAATCATTTCGCTAAGTTTTTCGCCATAAAAAGGCAAGCTTTCACTGAATTGAAAAAACGAATCAACAACTATTCTTCCAACTCCGTAAAACAATCCAAAGGTTATTAAAATATCCAGCAGAGTAATAAAGAGCATCGGCACTTTTTTATCTGACAACCAATCATTAAAAGGTGTAAAAACAAAATATAAAAAAACAGCAATAACTAAGGGAATAAAAATATTGCTCAGTTCTTTCAAGACAATTCCAATTACAACTAATCCAATAATTGTAATAAAAAAGTTTGTAGTTCCGTCAGTTTGATTTTTTTTTGTCATTGATTTATCATTTTTGTCATCCTGAGCGAAGACGAAGGATGAACGTTCATAAATAAAAATGGTCACACTTCGATAGTTCGCCGCGAGGAACAGTGTGACAATGTGTTTACTGTTTTATTAATCCACCGGGTGTTTGCGGTGTTGATAACAAATGCTCAAACAATTCCCAACGCTTTGCCGGATTAGTTTCTGTTCCGCCGCTTCGTTCGATATAATTTTTAACGATATCCATTCCCAAATTATAATTGATCACATAGCTTCTATACTTTTCGATAAAAGAAACATATTTATCTGCACTGTCTTTTGTACGCAATGCATTTTTTTGAAGCCACTCAACTGTTTGTTCACGAGTCCAAATTCCATCAAGAAAGTTTCTTGCCGCTTCGTTATCGGAATAACTGAATTTTTTTTGCAAAGCTAAAACTTTGTAATAAAGTTCTGCATCATTTGGATTTATTCCCGCAAGAGGAAACAAAACATCTTTCTCAAATTTAATTCTTTCATCTCCCGGGAAAGCTACTTCGACACCATAATTAGCTGTTCCTTCTGCTATCAATGATTGCGGTGAAAACAAAGCATAAATTTCAAACTCAACCCAGCCGCGTTTTTTTGCAAGATTGGATTCCAACAAAACATTATAAACGTGATGACCCGGATAGCCTTCGTGTGCGGCAAGATCAACTGCACGATCTATATAAATCGGTAGATCGGTATTCACTTGAATTACACTGTAAAAATTTCCTTTGTACCAATTATATGCACCCCAAGGTTTATCTTTTACATACTCAACTTTAAAGGATTCTTCCTGCGGAAGTTTTATATGATTTAAAGTTTTTGTTCTGCATTCATTTATCGCAGCATCAAAAACATCTTTAAGTTTTTCTGTTGTGATAACAAATTTTGATTTAAAATCATTTAATCTTTTTGCAACATCTCCGCTGCCGGGTAAAATCTTATCAAGCTCCTTAATTGCTGACTGAAAATATCCATCATTATAAGTTGGAGCAGAAGCATCATAAAGTGCTTTTGTTTCTTCATCAAACGGAAGTAGCACTCCATTTAACATAAAGATTTTTGTTTTGCATGCAAGAAGTTGTTTGTATAGAAACCTAAACCTAAGTGTTTCTAACTCAGTAGCTTTATACTTACCGAGAGATTCAAGTTCATTTAACAATTCATCAGCTTTTGATGATAAAGTTTTGTATGCAGTTGAATCAAACTTCAAATCAGATTTCAAATTACTTCGCCAGTTACTTGGTCCGTAATAAGCATCAACAAAATCAGTATCATACTGCCCGATGTTTAAAACAAGTTTTACATAATCTTCTGCAATGCTATTCATTTTTAACTCAAGATCACTCTGGATAATTGGTTCTTTTCTATCACTGCAAGCGAGCATTAAAAATGTTAAAAGAAATAAAAAATAGTTTTTCATAATTACTCATAAATGTTTAAAAGTATTATCGGAATAATGAAATAATGAAATAATGAAATAATGGAATGTTGGAATAGTGAAAAAAACACACTCCAACATTCCACAACTCCACTATTCCATTCTTTTGCGCCTTGCATCAATAAATGATTTAACTGCTAAAATTAAAAACACTAAACAAAGCACAGCCATAATTGCTTGAACTGTTACAGCAGCAGGTCTTGTTGTTTCTGCACCACCGAGCATTTTAAAGAATTTAAATAATCCACTTACTGTTCCTGCAAATCCAAGTAATGTTAAAACTGCGGCGCCGTGCATTGCGTGTTTTAAATATTTTTCATTTAGTGCAAGCCATCCCAAAAATAACATTGGAATTCCAAAAAAAGCCGGGATAAGCGCAGTAATGCTTTCACTGCTTATTCCAAAGTAACCATAAAGTCCCATTAAAATAAAAACCACACCATAAACAATTGTTAGTTTAGCCATTGTATCTCCGATTATTTTTCTAATTTCAAAATTAAATAACTCATGCCATCAATATTAAAAGATAACTTATTATCTTCTAATCCAAACTCTTTACCACTAACTAAATCATGTGCTCTACTTACTTTATATATTCCTGGTAAAGTTAATTCAACTTTTTGTTGATTTGAATTCTTATTTACGATTGTAAGTATTCTTTCACTCATATCAGATCTTAAGTAAGCATAAATGTTTTCATCTGATTGAAGGGTTAAAAAATCTCCGTAACGCAAAGCCGAATGTTCTTTTCTTATATGGATTAATTTACTTACATCTTCAAAAGTTTGTTTTTCATTTTCGTTAAGCTCATCATCAAATCGCATCATTCTTCTGTTATCGGGATCAGCAGCGCCGGTCATTCCAATTTCATCGCCGTAATAAATTATTGGTACACCAGGAATTGTTAAAATATATGCAAGATGTAATTTTAGTTTATCATAATTTTTCGGATCATCAACAGTAGGCGGATTATTCCATGCCGCATCTCCGGCGCTTCCATCATTTATTGCAAGATCCCCATCTGCATAAGCCATATAACGAATTTTATCATGGCTATCCATTATGTTGCCCATTAAATTGTTGTATCCAAAAACCTGAAAACTTTTTTGCATTTGATAATCAAGCAATTTGAATGAAGTTTTTTCATCAAGAAAAGTTGGAACAGCTACATCATAAAGATTAAAATTAAACTGTGCACTTAACTGCCCGTTATTAACATAAGAAGCAATCATATCAATTCCGCCAAATGATTCACCGATTTGATAAACATCTTTGTTTTGCGGAACACCAATTTCTAATTTTATTTTTTTTGTAAGCAAGCGCCAAAACTCATTTGGAACATGTTTAACAGCATCGTGGCGGAATCCATCTGCACCTGTAACTTTTAACCACCACACAGCATTGTCTGTCATAAGCTCCAGCGCTTCATAAGAACTTACATAATCAAATGAAGGCATATAAGGTTCAAACCAGGTTGTTAATCTGTATTCATCCCACAAACGCAAATTCAATCTGCCGTTTGGTAAATTATAAGTGCCAAACCAATCGCGATGATCTTTCCACATCCAATGTTCCTGATGAACGTGGTGCGCAATATAATCTAAATATACTTTTGAGTTTTTTTGATGTGCAAGATCGATAAGTTTTTTTGCAAGTTTCATATCACCAAAATGTTCTTCAACTTTTGTAGATGAAACTGGCCAGTAGCCGTGATAACCCGTATAATAACGATGAGGCGCTGGATATTCTTGATACGAAATGTTAGTGTTATCCACAATAGGAGAAATCCAAAAAGCATTTACACCAAGTTTATCAAAATATCCGCTTTCCATTTTGTTAATTATTCCTTGCAAATCTCCGCCTTGATAATTTGCAGGAGCAAAAAGAGAGTCGCGAACAATTGGATCATCGTTTGATTTATCACCATTACTAAAACGATCTATCATCATGCTGTAGATAATATTATCGTTAAGAGTTTTTGTTTCAGATTTTCCAGCGATTAGTCCATCTAATAATTGAACTGTTTGAATGTTGCTGTAAGCGCCCATTCTGTTCACCGAAATTCTTATCGAATGATTTCCAGATAACATTTTACCTTTTGCAGTAAGTATAATTTTTCTTTCATCTATCTTGATTAATTCTGCAGGAAATAATTTATTATCAAAAAGTGCGATTACACTTTCTTTATTAACAAGCATGCTTCGATCTACATTTTCAAAGTAAAATTTTAATTTTAATACGTCTTTTGTTTTTTCTGATCCAAGCACATGAAGAAACATCTTATCTTTTGCAGATTCTTCAATTATGCGAAGTGAATTAAAATCACCCATTCCGTTTGAAACTTTATCAGGATTTGCAGGATCAACGACCTCACGTCCATCCACAAAAAACTTATATTCATATCTTCCCGGATCAAGCGGAATTTCAACTTCAAGAACGCCATCACCATTTGTATCTTTCATTGGAAGGCTTTGTCTATCCCAGTTATTAAACTGTCCGAATAAGCTAACCTGCTTTTCACCAACCTGCGGATTATAAGTAAAAAGATATTTTTTACTTTTTGTTAGCTTAACAGGAATTTGATAAACCTCTCCATTTAGTTTAAATGAAACTAATTCCAATCCTGAAAAATTATTCTTAGGTGTGAAGGATACTTCCATAGTTGAGTCGTTATAACTAACATTTATGTTTTTGCTGGATGAAAACTCAGCATTATAATTTTCGGAATAAAAAATATCACTTATCAAAACCTTTGTTGGCTGATCTTGTAACAAATTTATTGGCTGGATTAAATCGTGAATTGATTGCGCAAAATTAATTGAATATATAAAAGTTATTATGATAAAGATTTTATTTAACATTTGAAGATCCTGATTAATTATTCAATTGTTTTATTGGTGAATTGTTATCCAAATAGAAAATACAACTAAATTTTTTTCGTATAGTTTAAAAAATTTTCTAAATCAAATTTAATAAAAGAACAACAATTATGTGAGGCGATTTTTTATATTGACATTATGTCTGATATGACATATCTTTGCTTGTGAAAAAGTTAGTTGATAAACCGATTGTGTGGATTAAAAACGAGGTTAAAACACCGCCTTTTTCAAGAGAAGCAAGGATAGAAGCAGGCTTGTTATTAAGGCAGCTTCAAAAAGGTAAAAACATATCATTACCACAATCAAGACCAATACCTTCAATCGGAAGATGCTGCCATGAATTAAGAATTACGGATGATAACAAAATTTAGAGAATCATTTATCGCATTGATGAGGATGCAATAATAATTTTACATGTATTTCAAAAACAGACACAACAAACTCCAAAAGAAATAATTAAAACTTGTAAAAGCAGAATTAAACTTTATGAATCAATGGATAACTAAAATGAAAGAATCAAAAAAGAAAAAATTAGAAGCGATAGGTTGGAAAGTTGGAACTACAGAAGAGTTTCTAAATCTTACTCCTGAAGAAAGTGCCTTTATCGAAATCAAAACTTCTTTGAGTAAAAATCTTCAATCTAAAAGACGAAAAAACAAAATGACACAAATCGATCTTGCACGCTTGATAAAATCAAGTCAATCAAGAGTTGCCAAAATTGAAGCGGCTGACCCGTCTGTATCAATTGATCTTATAGTGCGCTCGCTTTTAGCGCTAGGAAGTACGCCAAAATCAATTGCTAAAGTTATCAGTAATCAGGCTTGATTGTTTTAATGTGCTGTAACTATTTGCAATACTTACCAATATCATTTTTTCAAATCTTTAATATCATCTATGAAGTAGCAATGATTATGCTTTGTCATTCCAATTTTAGGATAATAATCAACTGCGGCGGGTGCGGAGAGAAGAATCAATTTTGCTTGCGGAGTTTGTTTTTTAGTTTCTTCAATTAATCTTTTTCCAATTCCTTTTTTCTGAAATTTCAAATCAACAGCAAGATCAGAAAGGTAGGTACAGTAAACAAAATCAGTAACAGAACGAGCAACGCCAACCAATCTGCCATTTGATCTTGCGGTAACAATCAAGTTTGCATTGTTACACATTGAAGAAATTCTCTGTTCATCATTAACAGGTCGGCGTTCTGCAAGAGTGCTGTTTTTAAGCACCTCAACAAACTCAGAAACATCCAGAGATTTTTCAACTGCATAAATTATTTCGTTCATAATTCCATCCTGTAAAAAAAAAGCGAAGAACAATTACTCATCCTTCGCTTAAATTTAAAATATCAGTCCAGATTATAAAGCGTTATCTTTTGCAGCTTTAGCTATTCTGAATTTTAATACTCTCTTTGCAGGGATAAGCATTGTAGCGCCTGTAGCTGGGTTTCTACCCATTCTTTTTTTGCGGTTTACTACAATTAATTTACCTAAACCAGGAATTGTGAAAGCCTTCTTAGCCTCTCTGTATGATAAAGCTACGAGCTCTTCGATAAACTCACCAGCAAATTTTTTGGTTACGCCGGTCTTCTTTGCCATATGATCAAGAATTTGACCTTTGGTCATTGATTTGGCTGCTGCCATATTTTGCCCTCTCTTATAATTAATGAATGTTGTTTATTTACAAAGTGAAAATAAATATTTTTTGTTTCAAAAGAAAAGAATTATTAATAAAAATTATTTTTACACACTTAGTTCACTCCCATAAATTGAGGGTACAATCAACCCGCAATCTGTCTTATGCAAGGTAATTAGCTTTGATGTGCATTTGTTAATTCATTATTTTAACATTTAATTAAAAATGGTTTAGTAAGATTTTATATGCTCAGGATAATTTTAGTTTTTTTTATCATAACTTCTGTGGTTGTAACTGCACAAGTTCAGGATTCATCATCCCAAGAGATAAAAATTTATTCTGACACTCTTGCTTTTAAAACAGATTCACTTTTTGTAAACGATTCTTTATCGACAATTCTTCAGCGAGATTCAATCGCACCTATTTATGCAAATGTTCTTACAGAGAAAAGTTTTATTATTAAAAATTCTGAATTGTTAAAACTTGAGTATCAATACTCAGGTGATTATTTAAGATCATTTCCGCTTACATTTATTAAAGATTTGGGTTTTACCGGACAGCCAAACGAAACATTTATTTACGGCGTTGGAAACAATTCAATAAGTTTTTTGTTGGATGGGGTTTCTTATAATGATAGATTTTCAAACTCATTAAACCTTAATCTCATTCAAAGCGAAGATGTTGATTCGATAGAAATTATTCCGTTACCGCGCGGATTTCTTTACGGCGCATATAACAATCCTGTAAGTGTAAACTTTATTACAAAAGATTTTATTCAAGGACAGCCATACACTCGCATCCGATTTTATCAGGGCGCAGACAGAGATATGATGTTTGATGGAAGTTTTAATGCGATGGTATTAAACAAACTAATTGCCTCATTTGATGTTACAAACAGAATTTTTGATGGATCCTACGTAAACAGTGGTTACTCAATTTGGCAGGGAAAAATCAAACTAAAATATCTGCTGTCTAATAATATTAATATCATCGCATCTTACAACTACACCGATTATAACGCCGGATATAGCGGCGGAGTTGATGTTGATAGTATTGTTGCCCGTGGCGGAGATATTAACAAAACCCTTTACAGTCCAACAGAAAAACCCCCATTGTTTTATCCTAACGGAGAATTAAAAACT
>JBDTRQ010000481.1:0-5820 GCA_039931535.1 Ignavibacteriota bacterium | reverse complement strand
ACGCAGCTTACCGTTATCAAAAAGAAGTTGAGCGAAAAGAAAAGTTTATTGTTGGTGTTAATGAGTTTGTTGAAGAGAATGAAAAAGTTGATATTCCAATTCTAACTGTATCACCGGAAGTACAAAAAAGACAGGTAAAACGTCTGGCGGAATTGAAACAAAGCAGAAATCAAAAAGCAGTTGCAGAAAGTTTAGCATCTATTAAATCTGCCGCTGTTGATGGAAAAAATTTAATGCCGGAATTTTTTAAAGCATCACAAAATTATGTTACACTTGGTGAAATGATTGGTGAGCTAAAAGAAGTGTTTGGCATATACGAAGAAACAGCAGTTTTCTAATGATTAAAAATTATTTTCAGTTGTTACGTGTGCCACAGTGGATAAAAAACTTATTTGTTTTTGTTCCACTTATGTTTTCACTTCATCTATTTAATGAAAACTATTTTATATCCACGGTTAAGGCGTTTATAATATTTTGTCTTGCTTCAAGTTTTATCTACATCAGTAATGATATAATAGATATTAAAGCAGATGCTGCTCATCCACAAAAGAAAAATCGACCACTACCGTCTGGGGCAATATCAAAACAAGCAGCTATTATATCAGCAATTGTATTGTTTCTTTTGTTGAGTGTACTTTCAATTACTTCACCGGCTGAATTTATTTATATACTTGTAGGCTTTATTTTATTAAATGTTTTATACTCATTTTATTTTAAGCATGTTGTAATATTAGATGTGTTCAGCATCGCTGCCGGATTTACACTTCGTGTTTTAGCTGGTGCAGCAATTATTGCCGTTCCGGTGTCTAGCTGGTTAATATTAACTACGATGTTTATTTCGTTATTCCTTGGTGTGATGAAAAGACATTCAGAGCTTGAACAAATTTCAGATCAGCAGAATAAATCAACAAGAAAAGTTCTTGCAGAATACTCGCTGACATTTACGAATCAAATGGCAACTGTGGCTGCAGCTGGAGTTATAATTTGTTATGCTCTTTACACAGTTTCACAAAGAACTGTCTCGGCTTTTGAAACTGAAAATTTAATCTTCACAACTCCATTTGTTGTGTTTGGGATTTTTAGATTTATGTATTTAGAATATCTAAATCAAAAAGGTGAGAACACTACTCAAATAATGTTAACAGATGTTCCAATGATATTAACAGTAATTCTTTATATCGCGGCAACTGTATTAATTGTTTATAAAATTTTTTAAATCAATGTTTTACTTACAGCCCAAAATATTTATTGTCTTAAGTTTTTTGATATTTATGTCCTGTTCCAATTCACAAGTTCAGTTAGATAAATTATCTGAACAAATTACTATTGTTGATACACAGGCTTGGATAAATTTAATGCCAGGTGGTCCCGGTTCATTTCATATCACAGGAGAATATGAGATTGATAAAACTGAATTGGAGAAGTTAACTCTGAAAAAAGTTATTGTGTATTCAGAGAACAAAATTATTTACGATATCAACTCAGCAAATTTGAGTAATGAACTTCAAGTTGATGAGAAAAGCCATAAACAAAAGCATAGGTTTAACATTCAGCCAGGATTAAAATTAAATGATTCTATCAGAATTGTTGAAACAATTGATATAAAATTAATTTTTGAATATAATGGCAGAGAAATTGAAAAAATGATTAATGATATTTATTTAACGCGAGCTTATTAATGATTCAGGATTTTATTTTATTAGTAATTCTAATTTTTTTCAGTGCGTATTTTTCCAGTACCGAGATGGCTTACATCGTTGCCAATAAATTAAAAGTTGAAGTAAGAGCAAGAAAAAAAAATATTGCAGCTCAATCAGCTTTTTACTTTGTCAAAGATCCACAGAAATTTTATTCAACAATTCTTCTTGGTATGAATGTAGTAAACATTGCATTTGCATCACTCTCAACTATAATATTAGCTAATCAATTTGGATGGAGCGACTACAAGATTCTTTTATTCGTAACTATTATAACTCTAATCTTTGGCGAGTTAATTCCAAAGTATATCGCGAGAGAAAGTGCAGATTCATTGTTGTTGTTAGTCTCGATACCGTTGCGAATACTATACTTTATTTTATTCCCATTTATTAATCTTACCACTCATCTTTCCAAGTTATTAACTGAGCGAAAAAAAGATTCAGCAGAAAACATTGCACATCTTTTTGATAAAGAAGATATGAAAATTCTTGTGGATGAAGCGCACTCATCAAGTGTAGCAAAGAATGAAGAAAGTTCCTTCATATCTAAAGTTTTTGATTTTGGTGAACAAAAAGTTTACGAAGCAATGCGTCCCAGAACAGAGATAACTGGTATTTCAATAAAAGATTCAGTTGCTAACGCTGTTGATTTGTTTATCGAATCCGGTTACTCAAAAGTTATTGTTTATGAAGATGATCTTGATAACATAAAAGGTTTTATACTTGCAAAGGATTTGTTCAGTAATCCAAAACAGATCAAAGATATTATACGTGAAACACAGTTTTATCCTGAAACAAAAAAAAGTTTAGAAATCTTAAATGAATTTTTAACAAACAATGATTCCATTGCTGTTGTGATAGATGAGTTTGGCGGAACTGCAGGCATCGTTACTATGGAAGATATAATTGAAGAATTGTTTGGGGATATTAAAGATGAGTACGATGTCGAAGAAGTTATCTGTAGAAAAATTACAAATGATTCATACATAATCAGCGGTAAAGTTGAGATTGATCATTTGAATGACAAATATCAATTGGATATTCCAATCGGAGATTATGAAACGATTGCTGGATTTATAATTGATAACATCGGACACATCCCAAAACCAAATGAAACTGTTACAATTAATAATTATTCTATTCTCATCATTCGCGCGGACAATGTTAGGATCGATCTAATTAAACTTACAATTACGGCTGATGGCGAAATTGAATAATGCTGATCCAAAAATAATTTTGTTTGATGGCGTTTGTAATTTCTGCAACTACTGGGTCAATTTTATTATTGATCGTGATAGACAAAATGTTTTTAAATTTGCCGCTCTGCAATCAGAAAAGGGAAAAGAATTAATTGAAAAATTTAATCTTCCCAAAGATGATTTCGATTCATTTATACTAATCTCACAAAACAAAGTCTTTAAAAAATCTGTCGCAGCGTTTGAAATATTAAAACATCTGAATAGTTGGACTAAAATAATTTATCCAATAAAATTTTTACCAATTGCTGTAAATGATTTTTTTTATGATTTGATTGCAAAAAATCGTTATAAGTTTTTTGGTAGAAAAGATGTTTGCAGAATTCCCACAAAAGATGAAATAAAAAGATTTCTCTGACACATCCCGCCAAAACTTAATTGGGATAAACATTATTTTAAGTTAAATTTGGTTCACAAAAATCAAAGTAAAAGAAGTATTGTTAAAGCTTAATATTGATTCAAAAGACGCTAATTGTAAAGCACGGGCTGGATGGTTTGAAACGGATCATGGAAAAGTTGAAACACCGATTTTTATGCCTGTTGGTACACAGGGAACTGTTAAGGCTGTAAATCAAAGTTATCTCGCTGATGAAATAAAAGCGCAAATTGTTCTTTCAAATACTTATCATTTGTATTTAAGACCGGGCACAGAAATTTTAGAATCTGCAGGAGGTCTTCATAAATTTATGAATTGGCAAAAACCAATTTTAACAGACAGCGGCGGTTATCAGGTTTTTAGTTTATCTGAATTACGAAAATTAAAATCAGATGGAGTTGAATTCAGATCGCACTTAGATGGATCAAAACATTTTTTTACACCTGAAAAAGTAATAGGGATTCAGCGCAGCATTGGCTCTGATATAATGATGGTACTTGATGAGTGTGCTCCTTATCCGTGTGATTATGATTACGCAAAAAATTCTGTTCAGCTTACAAGTAATTGGGCAGTTTTAAATAAAGAAGCTTTTGAAAAATCAAAACCACTTTACGGACACAAACAAGTTCAGTTTGGAATAATTCAGGGTTCTGTCTATAAAGATTTGCGGGAAAAATCTGTAAACGATTTATTAAAATTAGATTTTGATAGTTACGCAATTGGTGGACTTGCGGTTGGCGAACCGATTGATGAAATGTACGAGCTTGTTGATTTTACAACTAATTTTATGCCTCAGGATAGACCACGCTATTTAATGGGTGTTGGTAAACCTGAAAATATTTTGGAATCAATTGCTCGCGGTGTTGATATGTTTGATTGTGTTATGCCAACTCGGAATGCGCGTAATGCAAATGTGTTTACTTGGAATGGAACACTTTCTATGCGGAATGCAAAGTATAAAGATGATTTTAATCCGTTTGATAAAAATTGTAATTGTTATACTTGCAGAAATTATACACGGGCTTATTTAAGACATCTTTTTATTGCAGAAGAAATTTTAGCGCTTGAGCTTGCATCGATTCATAATTTATTTTTTTATCTTGAATTGGTAACACAAGCTCGAAAACATATTGTTGATGATGATTTTTTTGAATGGAAAAATAAAACTGTAAACGAAATATCAATTAAAAATTAATATTAAATTTAAAATCAAAAGGAGAAAATAAATTGGATATACTTTTAGCAATGGCACCACAAGGCGGCAGTGGCGGCGGTGGAAGCTTAATTAGCACTGTAATAATGTTCGGTGCAATCTTCGCAATCTTTTATTTTATGATTATCAGACCTCAGCAAAAGCGTGCTAAAGAAAGAGAGAAACTTCTTTCCAACATAGAAAAAGGTGATAAGATTATTACCTCAGGCGGGGTACACGCTACAATTGTTGGAATTGAAGAAAAAACAGTTCTTATAGAAATAGCACCCAATGTTAAAATTAAGGTTGAACGTTCCGGAATTGGAAGTGTAGTAAAATAAATTGAGAGATTGTTTTTATGTTTTGCAGCATTGATGAAGCTATTGATGAAATAAAAAACGGTAAGGTTATTATTGTTGTTGATGATGAAGACCGCGAAAATGAAGGCGATTTTGTTTGTGCTGCTGAATATGTTACATCTGATATTGTAAATTTTATGGTAACGCATGGCAGAGGAATGTTGTGCGTTGCCATGAACGGTAAACGATTAGATGAACTTAATCTTCCATTAATGGTTGAATCAAACTCTGCTTTACACGGAACACAATTTACTGTTACAATTGATGCAATCGAAGGAACTACTACTGGTATCTCCGCTGCAGATCGTGCACACACAATTAAAAAACTTATCGATCCAAAATCCGTATCAAATGATTTTGCAAAACCGGGACATATTTTTCCATTACGCGCTTTTGAAGAAGGTGTTCTAAGAAGAGCCGGACACACAGAAGCCGCGGTTGATTTATGCAAACTTGCAAAATTAAATCCTGCAGGAGTTTTGTGTGAGATATTAAAAGAAGATGGCGAGATGGCTCGTGTACCGGAATTGGTTGAGATCGCAAAAAAAAATAATCTAAAAATTGTAACAGTTCAAGAGTTGATTAAGTATAGAATTAAGAATGAAAATTTAATTGAAAAAATTACAGACATAGATTTTCCAACAGATCACGGCAAATTTAGATTACATCTTTACAAAAATCTTTTAGATAAGAAAAAACAAGTTGCCTTAGTAAAAGATAAACCAGATCCCGAAAAACCTTTTCTTGTAAGAATGCATTCTGAATGTTTAACCGGAGATGTTTTTCATTCGTTGCGTTGCGATTGCCACGATCAACTTAATCTTGCTCTTGATTTAATTGAACAAAACGGTTCCGGCGCTTTAGTTTATATGCGGCAGGAGGGGAGAGGCATCGGCTTAGAAAATAAAATTAAAGCTTACCGTTTGCAAGATGAAGGCAA
>JBDTRQ010000480.1:0-3721 GCA_039931535.1 Ignavibacteriota bacterium | reverse complement strand
CCCTTCGAATAGTTGTTGACCAACTATTTTTTTATCAGGCATAGAATGAAAGCCCTGACTGAGTGTAAGCAGATGACCTGAAATATTCCCGCTGTCAACAGATGAAATATATAGAGGAGGCAGCGGCTTCAAAGATTGTGTATCGTACCAGTTGAAAAAATGTCCCCTGTACCGTTCCAAGGATTGCATGGTTTTAAGTGTATTCGATGTTCGATCTATTAGTTGTCCCGTAGTAATGTATCCAAAATCAAACGCGGACAAATTTGCGAGTAGCGCCAAACCCATATTAGTCGGTGATGTTCGATGTGCGATTACAGCAACAGGATTTTCTTGATAATTATCCGGCGGCAGCCAATGATCTTCTGGACCAACAAAGGTTTCAAAGTAGGACCATGTTTTCCTGGAAATGTCCCGTAAAAATAATTTTTGAGTAATACTTAATTTTGCCTTGCGTCGTACAAGCGGCAAACTAATCCACCAGGTGATAACCGGAGATACAGCCCAAAGAAATAATATTGGGAAAGCAATAATCGGAACAGCTTGTTTTGAATAAACAAAATAAATGATAGTAGAAATAGCAATGAACGGAGCTATCCACATTGTTCTAAAAGAACTGAGGAGGTTTGTTTTATTATTACGATCTGAATTATTAGATGGATTCCACTCAAGAAGTTTTTTATGAGAAATTAACATTCGCCATAAAGTGCGTAAAATTGCATCCTGACTGAAAAACGCCTCGTATGGGAGAGTTATAAAAGTAAAAGCTGCCTGAACAAAATGCACACTGGTGGATCGCACCGCAGCAACAAGATGCTGGCGAACAAGTACATCTGTAGGTTTTTTTAGGAAGTCGACGATTGAGATGATCAAAGAGGGAATCAGAATAATTCCGATCACAACCAATGTCCAGAACCAGGCTTGCGGCAATACTATCAACCCCAACAATAATATTAGTAAAAGTGCCAGAGGTGAAAGACTGCGTCGAAGATTGTCAAAAATTTTCCAAAGTGAGAGCAGCGATAGCGGATTCCTATGAATACCACGGTTAAGACTTGGAACAACCGGCAGCAGCCATCTTAGCAATTGCCAATCACCACGAATCCAACGATGCCGGCGATTTACATCCGTAAAATATCGGGGTGGATATTCGTCATATAATTCTATGTCACTCAATAGACCGGCTCGTGTGTAGCATCCTTCGAGAAGATCGTGACTGAGAATTCGGTTTTCAGGAAATCGCCCATTGAGAACCCGCCCAAACATATCAACATCGTATATACCTTTACCAATAAATGATCCCTCGCCGAACACGTCCTGATAGACATCAGAAACAGTGCGTGTGTATGGATCAATCCCCGGTTCACTTCCATAAAGCCGTGCATAACGTGAACGATTGGTTCCCGGAAGGCTGATTGCAACACGCGGCTGCAATATTGTATATCCATCAGTTATATACTGTTTCTTTTTATCGAAATGTGCACGGTTAAGAGGATGCGCCATTGTTCCGATTAACTGCCGGGCTGAGTCACGAGGTAACTGTGTATCAGTATCAAGTGTAATAACATACTTCACTGATGGTAAAACATCAGTCTTACCGATAATAAGTGCGAATCTATTTTTCGAACCACCTCGCAATAAAGAATTCAATTCCTCAAGCTTGCCTCTTTTACGTTCGTAACCCATCCACAACCGCTCTCGAGGATTCCATTGCCGTGGTCGATGAAAAAGAAAAAAAGTATCGCTATGCAATCCTTTGTATTTTTCATTAAGCTCTTCAATTTTCTCACGTACAAGTTGCAGCAGTGGTTCATCTTCGGGCTGAGTTTCTTTATCAGAATCTTGAAAGTCTGTAAGAAGTCCAAAGTGAAGATTCTCGTCCCGGTTTGCAAGAAAACGTACTTCCAAAGATTCAATAAGTTCATTTATATTTTTTACATCAATTAACATCGCAGGAATTACTACAAGTGAGCGGAACTCCGGTGGTATTCCTTCGGAGTAATCCATTCGCGGTAAGCGTTGGGGCATTGTCAATAAAGTTGATAGCCAATTCACTAAAGCAACAGATAAATTACTTGCAGCCAGAAAAAATAGTATTCCCATCAGTTTAAGTGGTAAGCCATTTAATCCTTCTTCGTAAGATTTCTCTAATAAGCCGGCGGTGAAGAGTGCCGTCAATAATATAATTGAACCACTGTATAATAATAAAGGTACACGGCTGCTAATTTTTCTTAGAGTTGCAGCTGCAGAAAATTGTACTTTAGCAAATGCCTCAAATTTTTTCGAACCCTTATCAATCAAGTAGTATCCGACATGTGCTGTTCTGTCAGTATTACCATTTAATGCAGCACCTTCTCGTGATAAGCGAATTGCTAATTGTGCCGTCTCTACTTCAGATAGAGAACTGTTTTTTGCAATCTTTTCAATTACGTGTCGGTAGCGATCGCGGGTTGCAAAATCCATTTGTCCATAAACCCCACAAGGATCTTCCATTAAGATTGTCTCTACTGAGCTCATCATCTCAACAAACTTGGACCAGTCAATAGATTCCAGGAATCGGAGACTGCCAATACTATTGCTGATTGAAACTTGATCTGCAGCTTGCTGTTGATTACCAACTTGTATCAATCCTTCTATCGTCTGACCCGAGTCAGAAAGTCGCTGTTCGATCCAGGTTAACGGAGACGCCAGAATATGACTTAATCCCTGCAACAGTCGTGTAATTTCCGATACGAACGGTGTTGTCATTGGCGGATCAGACCGTGCCATATCAGCAACTACTAGAATTAAACTTTTAGGATCCTTTTCAGCTATTTCTATCATCTTGTCTGCCCAGGAATCAGCCAGATTCCGCTCAATCCTTCCGGCAGCAACCTGAACAGCAACGCGGCGAAGATTTTCGATCAATGCCAAACGCAGCATAATTGGAATTGCCCACAGCTCACCAATCTTTAGATTTGTGATAGTTTGATAAGCAGCAACAAAACGATTTAGATTTTCCGGATCTACACGCCCATCACCGTGCGAAATAATTTCCTGTGCTATATCATAAACTCGAGGCAGACCTTTCGATGAACCTTTCAGAAGTCGCGGTAATTCCCGGTTATAATCTTTGGGTAAATGTTTTTTACCTGTGCGAATTTGCTCTTCGATTAAATAAAAATTATCAAGCAGCCATTCACCGGCAGGTGTAATTTTACGTTTTGTCTTAACAGTTTCGGTTAATAAATCGTGAACTTCAAAAAGAAAGTCTTCATTTTCGGCAAGGCGTTTTAGTAATTTTTGATTTGACTGAGGTTTAGAAAATAACGTATGTGTGCTTGCTAGTCTTTTACCATGCTGCTCCATTTGATCGGCACTGAATAACTCAGAACGTAATGGTGGTTCCCCATTAGCAAATTTTTTATTGAGGGAACTCTCAATAAGTTGTGCCTTAAGACGTAATAATGATTCATTTATTTTCGGGTAGATTGCCTTCATAGTTTTTTGTTGGGGATGGGAAAGAAAATTTTAATGTATCATTTTTCAATTTGAATATAAAAATATTATATGGCACAGTAATACATACACTTATATTACTACTTAATAATCTACAAAAGTTGCTTTGGTCAGTAAATCTCTTAAAAGGATGAAAAAAGAACTACATCTTTTAGTTTAATTATTGGTTAAGAATCCCTGGTTTATTCTTGTCGTTTTTCTTATCCCGTTTATCTTGCTTTTTTTC
>JBDTRQ010000479.1:0-6842 GCA_039931535.1 Ignavibacteriota bacterium | reverse complement strand
TAGAAAACATCATGGGAATAAAACTAAAGTTGCACAGGAGTTGGGAATTGGGAGATTAACATTTTGGCGAATGTTAAAAAATTTGCCGTAGATCGAAGAGGCTGATTTAAACTCGCTCGAAAGTCCAAATAAATAATTGCATGTAATAATTACCTCAAGATTTATTTTACCTTTTATTTTTAATCAAACTAAACTTTTTTCTTCCATTTTACGAAAATTCAAGTGGCATTAAGCTTGTAATTTTATCCCAAAAAATCAGAAGAAAGGACTATTGTAATGGGCTTTACGGAAATCGGTGTTGTATTGTTTTTAGTTGCACTTTTAGTATTTGGATTCATCAACTCAAGAAAAGTATCTCAAGAATTAAAAAAATTAGGCGCTGATAAATAAATTATCTGTTTTTTTTTAATCTTTTCTGAAAATTTCTGTTGAGTTTTCTTTACCAACGAT
This sequence comes from Ignavibacteriota bacterium, assembly GCA_039931535.1. Lineage (GTDB taxonomy): Bacteria > Bacteroidota > Ignavibacteria > Ignavibacteriales > Ignavibacteriaceae > IGN3. The sequence goes on along the minus strand of JBDTRQ010000479.1, from coordinate 6,392 downwards.
AAGTATATCTGCAATGTTGTTGAACAATCCAACTTCAACAACTCCGGGTATAAGTTTAATTTTGTGTTCGAGTTTAATTGAATCTTCAATTTCATTTAAATGAAGATCTACAATTAAATTACCTGAATCAGTAATAAAATTTTCATTTCCACTTTTTCTTATTCTTGGATTATATCCAAGCTCATCAAAATTTTTTAATAAATGATTTAATCCGAATGAAACTATTTCAACAGGAAGGGGAAACCTTCCCAACTTTTTAACAAATTTCGATGAATCAACAATCCAGATAACTTTTTCAGAATTTACGGCTACAATTTTTTCAAATAGTAATGCACCGCCGCCGCCCTTTATCCCATTTAGATTTCTATCAACTTCATCAGCGCCATCGATTGTAAGATCAATTTTATCCACTTCATTAAGATTTATAATTTTGATTCCTAAACTTTTTGCTAATTCAGTTGTTTGATTTGATGTAGAAAGGCATTTAACATCCAATCCATGTTTTACTAATTCGGAAAGTTTATTTACTAGAAAGAAAACAGTTGAACCGGTACCAAGCCCAATTGTCATTCCATTTTTTATAAATTCGGTTGATTTTTGTGCCGCAAGTTGTTTTTCGTTCATGTTATTTTTTAAATGTTTTTAGAAATTTAATCTTTAACTAATTGTAATTTAGCAATAGTAAAATTAAAAATATTTATTGATTAAAAAGTTTATCAAAAAAAAGAGGTTTAATTATGCATCATTACGATCCAAGCAGTGAAATACAAGATTATTTAGTATTTGGTGAATATGGAGATGTTAATCCATCAATCACTGATTCATCAACTTATACTTTTCTCAATCCCCAAACCATGAACGATTTATTTGATCATGAAATTGAAGGTTGCTTTTTATATTCAAGACACTGGAATCCAACAAATAAATATCTTGCTGATGCTCTTGCAAAATTGGAAGACTCTGAAGCAGCGATTGTAACTGCATCAGGGATGGGCGCAATTAGCTGTGCTATTCTTCAACTTTGCAGTGCAGGTGACGAAATTGTTTCGAGCAGAACTATTTACGGCGGCACTTATGCATTCTTTAAAAATTTTTTACCAAAGTTTGGTATAACCGTAAAGTTTGTTAACACTCAGGATTTAAATGCAGTTAAATCAGCAATTACAAAAAGGACAAAAGTAATTTATTGTGAATCTGTGAGTAATCCATTATTAGAGATTGCCGATATTCCAAAACTTTCTGAGATAGCAAATCAGCATAACATAAAACTAATGGTTGATAATACTTTTAGCCCGATTATTATATCACCAATTCGTTTAGGGGCTCATGTTGTTGTACATAGTTTAACAAAGTTTATAAATGGTACAAGCGATTGCGTTGCCGGCTGTGTTTGCAGTTCAAACGAATTTATTGCACAGTTAACTGATATAAATTCAGGTGCATCAATGCTTCTCGGTCCAGTGCTTGATAGCTGTCGTGCAGCCTCAATTATGAAGAATATTCATTCGCTACACATAAGAATTAAAAAGCACAGTGAAAACGCACAATATCTTGCGGAGGATTTTGAAAAACTTGGCTGCAAAGTTTTTTATCCCGGACTTAAATCGCACAACGGTTATAAACTTTTGAATGAAATTATGAATAGCGGTTTTGGCTATGGCGGAATGCTTGCGATTGATGCAGGTACAACCGAAAAAGCAAATGAGTTTATGGCAAATATGCAGTTGGAGAAAGTTGGATATCTTGCAGTAAGTTTAGGATACTTTAAAACTTTATTTTCTTCACCGGGGCACAGTACTTCATCAGAAATTCCCGAAGAAGAAAGAAAGGCGATGGGATTGAGCCAAGGGCTTGTGAGAATTTCAATCGGTTTGGATAACGATATTAAAAAAACTTATGAGCGTATTAAAAAATGTTTGATTGAAGTTGGATTGTGTAAGTAATTTTTTAGTGCACTATTAAATATTTTTAGAAAGGTAAACTGAGATAAAGTTTACCTAAATCATTTAGCTGCCCGGGATTAGGGCCAAATAAATATGTAAACTTATTATCTGGTAAATTTCCTCTGCCAATAAACCACGCATATCTAAAAACATCATCACGTGTTTCGCAGATGTTTACCATCTCAACCATTTGTGCAGCTTGCTTTTGATAAGAGTTTATTTGCGGATTCCAGTTAGCCATTTCAGTTATCCAAATTTTCTTTCCATATTTTTGTAACCGATCGAGCTGTGCGGCAAGTCCATAATCATACCAGTGGAATGCAAGATAATCTATTTTAGGAATTCTGTTGTTGTTTGCAGATTTATATGCCGCATAAAATGCATCAAGCCAAACTACAGGATCCCAATAGTCTGTCATCGTTCCCCAATTCATTGCTGGACCTACTAGTTCAATTGTGCGTTGTTGGGCCGCTAAATCACTAATGACTTGTTCATATTTAATCCAATCCGAAGCAGCCTGAACAGGTGTACGGTTTGCTTGATCAACAAGATTGGGCTCATTCATTACAAGTAAGTATTTAATTTCCGGATGAGCAAGAATAAAATTCTTCACCGCTATCATATCATTGTTGCTGGTATTACCACCCCACAACATTGGTATAAATTCTATTTCGTAAGTAGCATAATAATTTGTAGGAGCAGTTGTGCTATGGGACCAATTATACCACCAGGAAACCCCACTCTTTAAAGTATCAAGATCCGCAGAATTCTTTAAATCGTACGAAAGTCCTCGCTTAGGACTTTTTGTAATTTGTGGTATTTGATCCGGTGGTTGAGTTGATTCTTCATTACTACATCCTATAATTAGGGAAATAATTAATGTTAGTGGTAATAATTTCTTTATGGTGTACACTGATAATCTCCTATTTCTAATATTGATAGAGAATTTTTTTTAAGGAATAATTTTCTTCAAAATATTTAAACAAAAGGCCAGCAATTCTATTATGTCCCAATTCATTAACACAAACATTATCTTCACAAAAAAGATACTTTTGATTAACATAACTGCCAAGTAGATTTAAATAAGATTTTTTCATATCGTCAATAATGAAACTTTCCATGTAGTGATTCAGAAAAATTGAGGTGGCATTTTCTATTACTGAAGTGGGACGAGATACTGGTCCGGTAAATAAAATATTTATTGATTTATCAGAAGCAAGTTTTATAATTTGGGTTATAAGTTTTTTATAAATTCTAAAAGCAAAAAATTGATTTAAGAATAGATATCCAGCCAAATAATTTAGATTAATCAGAAAGGAATTAGATTTAAACTTTGTTGGATCATTCATAATTGTTGATTGGTGGTAAAGGTTGCAATTTTGTTTTTCCGGATTTACTACCCCCAATAATGCAATATTAAACTTTTTTTTCAAGTTTCCATTTTTATCATGATACTTAAAATAAAACTTAATCATTCTTTGTATTTGTTCTGTTCTGATGTGAAATATAATTAGATCGGGATATTGTTTGTGTAAAGCATTTTCAATCTTAGAAATAGTTGGAAAGAGTTTTTCATACTGGACGATATTAATCAAAACATCCAAATCAAATGTTGTCTCTAATTTTCGCTTAACTATTTGATGATATAAATTATCTGTTGCAATATTAGATTGCATTGGGAAACATCCCCCAACTATTAGTAAACTAATTTTTTGTTTCAAAGTTTGCAGCAATTAACTCTTTTGCTCTTAAATATTCTTGGGGTGAGATCAATTTTTTATTATCAGGATTTATAGCAAAATTTTTCTCAGGGATTTTGAATTTATCGTATTCAGTTATCAATTCAATTGCATATTCTCTGATTTTAGAAGAAGTTATATTGAAATTCAAATAAGGATTCTCAATCTGTTTAAATTGATAATTTTTACAAATTGAACTTTGTCTTAGACCTAAAGTTATCTGCCCTACATTTTTTTTTAATCCTAAAAGGATCGCGAGAAATTGTCTAAATCTATTATCATCATTCAATAAAAGGAACGGAGAATTGATAAAAATAATATCTTCATTAATTTTATTAATTATAATCTCTATCCACTTCCAGTATTCAACGGAATCTTGATGATGAAATGGAAAGAAGCCCAAATCATAATTGTAATCGCAATGTCCAAATGCAATTTTAGAAATATAATAATTGCTAGTTTTAATAATTTCAGAAATATTTGCAACACCATTTTTAGATTCTATAATTGGAATGATTTCAAAGTTTGTAACGCGGTAAAAATTTAGGATTTCAACTATATTGCTTATATTATTTTTAGAATTTGCTTTAGGTAGAAACATTTGTAAATGGATTGAATTATTAACCAGTGTACTTAAATCAGAAATATCTTTTTTACATTCTTCTGTGTCACTCTCATTTATTCGCACACCAAGATTTTTAACATTATAATTCTTCAACAACAATTCTATGTTATTAAGAACTTCAATGTTGAGATTAGAAGAACTATTTGAAATAATATTTTCAAAATTTTTAATGCTGTCTTCTAAATCAAAACAAATAATTAAACCAAGATCAAATAATTTTTTTACATAACTTTCATTTTTAACTTTTGAAGATTCAATAAACTGATAGATAAAAATTCCATTGTCCTTAGTCATCATTTCTAATATCCCAAATAAATGATCATTCCGGGTTAAACAAAGCACAAACAGCGCCAGCGGGATCTTGAATCACACAATATCTTCCGTAGCCGCTCATATTTTTTGGTTCAACAATTAGTTTACCACCGAGCCGTAAACAGTTTGTGGCACTTTTATCTACATCTTCAACTGTTATGTACATAAACCATTGCGGATGAAGTTTTGCATTTGATCCTTTAGCATGACAAACTCCTGCGGCAACTTTTCCGCTTTCCGGAGCAATCATTGTAAAATCTTCATAATCACCCATTGATAAACCTTCGGGCTTCCATCCAACTACGCTTGCATAAAAGTCTTTTACTTCAATTGCGTTGGGAACAGTTAAATCGCACCAGGTTATAGAGCCAATTTCAGGTTTCTGTTTTTCTTCCATTGATATCTATTTCCTATTTAATAAATATTATTATAAACCAATAAACAATTGTTAAAATAAACACACCCCAAAACGGAATGCTATTTATCCATTTAAATAATCCAACTCCTATCCCGATAAAAACTCCAATGTAAAGATTGTTAATCGCATACCCATAAAGCATTCCAACTAAAATGCCTAAAGCTAAATTAATAATCCTTAGCTGCATCCTTTTTTGTTGAATCAGTTGTTCCCGTGACAGTTCCATAATAACCTTAAAAAATTTAACCAATACTTAAGAAAATTTTTTGAAGAATACAATTGTTAATTAGCATATTTATAGTGTTTCAACAAAAAAGTATTTAACGATTTATTTTGATATTTTTGAGCTAACATTTCATCAAAAAAGGCAAAAATTGTTTTTAAAAGATCACAATAAAACAGCAATGATCCTGAAGGATCAAAAAATTAGTTACAATCAGTTGATCCAAAATGTAAATTCATTTTCATCGATTCTTCCATCAGATAATCTTAATAAAGTTGCGATCTTTTCTGAGAACAGATTTGAGTGGGTTTATGCTTTTTATTCTGTTTGGATTAAAAAGGCAGTTGCAGTGCCGATTGATTTTATGTCATCCGAAGAAGATGTTTCTTTTATTTTAAATGATTGTAAACCTGAAGTGATTTTTTATTCTAACTCTACAAAAGAAGTTTGTGAAAAATCAATTGAGAAATTAGATCATAAAATAGAAAAGATAAATCTTGATGAAATAAAAATTACTGAATCCAACTCTAATGCAGAATTTCCAGAACCAAACCCAAGTGATACTGCTGTAATAATTTATACAAGCGGCACAACAGGCTCACCAAAAGGGGTAATGCTTTCTTATGATAATCTACTTGTAAATATTGAGGCTGTTACATCAGACGTACAGATATATAAAAGCGATGATCGGGTTATGATATTGCTTCCTCTGCACCATATCTTTCCATTAGTTGGAACTTTAGTAGCACCACTAAGCGTTGGCGGTACAATTGTTTTTTCACCTTCAATGGCTTCTGAAGATATTATGGCAACATTACAGCACGGCATCACGATAATTATTGGTGTACCGCGTTTGTACAATCTTATAAGAAAAGGCATTAAGGATAAAATAAATAAAAGTGGAGTTACGAAACTTTTATTTAGAATTGCAGAAAAGAAAAACTCACTTAGTTTCTCAAGAAAAGTATTTGGATCTGTTCAAAGAAAATTTGGCGGTAAAATAAAATATATGGTTTGCGGCGGAGCTGCATTGGATAAAGATGTGTGCAAAGATTATCTAACACTTGGTTTTGAAGTCCTTGAAGGATTTGGGATGACTGAATGTGCGCCGATGATTACGTTTACTCGTCCG
>JBDTRQ010000478.1:0-4080 GCA_039931535.1 Ignavibacteriota bacterium | reverse complement strand
ACTTAATTCATCATTGATGAACAACAAACAAAAATAGAGGTCTTTTATGTCTGATTACACAAATAAATTAATAGCTGATGTTAAAGCTAAAAACCCTGCTGAACCCGAATTCCATCAAGCAGTTGAAGAAATAATGGGATCGCTGGAATTAGTTTTACAGCGCCATCCAGAATACCGCTCAATGAAAATTTTAGAAAGAATGGTTGAGCCGGAAAGAACTATCATCTTCCGCGTGCCCTGGTTAGATGATCAGGGAGAAATTCATGTTAATCGAGGATACAGAATTGAAATGAACTCCGCAATTGGTCCTTACAAAGGCGGATTAAGATTTCACCCATCTGTTACAATGGGCATTTTAAAATTCTTAGCGTTTGAACAAGTATTTAAAAACTCACTAACAACATTACCAATGGGCGGCGGCAAAGGCGGAAGTGATTTTGATCCTAAAGGAAAATCAGATAATGAAGTAATGCGTTTTTGCCAGAGCTTTATGACAGAGCTTGCGAGACATATTGGTCCTGATACTGATGTACCGGCAGGCGATATCGGTGTTGGCGCAAGAGAAATTGGATTTTTATTTGGACAGTACAAAAGATTACGTAACGAATTTACAGGCGTGTTAACGGGTAAAGGAATTAATTGGGGCGGATCACTTGTTCGTCCAGAGGCTACAGGTTTTGGTGTTGCATATTTTGCAAAGGAAATGTTAAAAACAAAAAACACATCATTTGATGGAAAAATAGTTGCAGTATCAGGATTTGGCAATGTTGCCTGGGGTGCTGTTAGAAAAGCAACTGAACTTGGCGGAAAAGTAGTTACAATTTCCGGACCTGATGGATACGTTTATGATCCAGATGGAATTAAAGGAGAGAAAATTGATTATATGTTAAAGCTGCGCTCAAGCAATAAAGATATTGTTGAAGATTATGCAAAAGAATTTAAAGTAAAATTTATTGCAGGTAAACGTCCGTGGGAAGTTAAATGCGATGTTGCATTACCTTGCGCAACTCAAAACGAATTGAACGAAGACAACGCAAAAGAGTTAATTAAGAACGGTTGTATGTGTGTTTGCGAAGGTGCAAATATGCCAACAACTATTCAGGGATTTAAAGTATTTATTGATGCAAAAATTCTTTATTCACCGGGTAAAGCTTCTAATGCAGGCGGTGTTGCTACTTCGGGATTGGAAATGACTCAAAACTCTATGCGCTTACCATGGAGCCGTGAAGAAGTTGATAAACGCTTACACGAAATTATGATTCGTATTCACGAGACCTGTGTTACCACTGCAGAAAAATATGGAACACCTGGTAACTACGTTAACGGCGCAAACATTGCAGGCTTCTTAAAAGTTGCTGATGCAATGATTGATCAAGGACTTGTTTAACAAATGCTCAATGTTCAAGGATAAATGTTTAATGGAAAAAATTGGTTTATGTTTTCATTGAGCATTGAACACTAAGCACTTAACATTTATAAGGCGATCTTCGGATCGCCTTTTTTTATTAATTAATGCTGACTGATTACTTCAACAGTATCATTTTTTTAGTTTCAATAAAAGAACCTGATTGCAGTTGATAGAAATACACTCCACTTGTCAGGTTTGCTGCGCTACAGGTTATCTCATAAGAGCCTGCAGGTTTTTCTTCATTAACTAGTGTTTCTATTTCTCTTCCAAGGATATCTAAAACTTTTAACAGCACTAAAGTTCCTCCTTGGGAGTGATTTAGAGAGGCTGGTATTGAGTATTTTATTTTTGTGCTGGGGTTAAAGGGATTTGGGTAGTTGTTTGATAAATAGAAAGAGTTTATGGTATTAAAATTTTCATCAACGGATGTTATGTGAGCATATACGTATGAAGACTTACGGTAATTTTCCCAGGTAGAACTAATCCAGCTTTTGTATAGTTTTTCAGTCAGGTTATTGTTTACATCATAGGTGGAAAAACTCTTGGAAGAATTCACCCAGGCAGAATTATCCCAGGTTTGATATAAATCTTCAGTCTCGTTATTGTTTACATCATAGGTGTATGAATACTTAAAGTTATTCACCCAGACAGAACTAATCCACAATTGATATAGTATCTCAGTCCGATTATCAATTACATCATAGGCGTATGAATACTTAGCGTAATTTACCCAGGCAGAACCATCCCAGGTTTGACGTAAATCCTCAGCACGGTTATTGTTTCCATCATAGGTGTATGAAGCCTTGTAAGAATTCATCCAAGTAGAACCATCCCAGGTTTGTTGTAAATCCTCAGTACGGTTATTGTTTCCATCATAGGTGAATAAATAATTATTGGAATTCACCCAGACAGAACTAATCCAGTTTTGGTATATCTCCTCAGTCGGGTTATTGTTTCCATTATAGGTGTATGAAGACTTACGGTAATTCACCCAGGCTGAACCATTCCAGGTTTGAGATAAAAACTCAGTCAGATTATTGTTTACATCATAGGTGAATAAATACTTACTGGAATTCACCCAAGCTGAATTAATCCAGTTTTGGTATATCTCTTCAGTCCTGTTATTGTTTCCATTATAGGTGGATGAAGCCATGTAAAGATTCACCCAGCCAGAACTAATCCAGCTTTGATATAAATACTCAGTCTGGTTATTGTTTCCATCATAGGTGTTTGAATACTTCTCAAAATTCACCCAGGAAGAACCATCCCAGACTTGGTATAGTTCTTCTATTAGCAAGAAACCATTATCAAGAAATTTTTTATTTATAGTTGTCCTGGTATTCCCTTCATCACTTCCTTCTCTCTCATAAAAAAATCCCTGCTGATTACTTAATGCCATCTCCCAATTGCTGCTTTTAGATTTCAACAATAAAGAATCTCTGTTATTTAAACTTTGAAAATCATTTCCATTTGATTTATGAATTTCCAGGAGTTTTTCGGTAGTAAATTTCTCGTGCAATAACTCTTGATAAATTCTATCCTGAGGAAAAGCTGTCGATGAGAACAATGTTAATAAAAGTAAAATCTGAATTAAGTTTTTCATAATTACTCCAATGAAAAATATTTTTAATTGTTAATGAGATATCGTCCTGTCCGTACAAATTGTCATTTTAAAAGAATCATCTTCTTTGTTTCAACAAATTTTTCAAATTGTATTTTATAAAAATATATTCCGCTGGATAACTTACTTGCATCAAACTCAACCTTATAAAATCCCGCTGGGTTTTCTTCGTTCACAAGCGTTGCCACTTCATCTCCCAAAACATCATAAACTTTTAGTGTTACCTGACCACTGATTGGCAATTGATAACTGATTGTGGTATTTGGATTAAACGGATTTGGATAGTTCTGCTCGAGTGAGAACACAGTCGGAATTTGAGACAATGTTGAACCGACGGATGTGGGAGTTTGAATATATTTAACAGTTGCATAGTCAAGAGCGCTCATTCCTGTTATATAAATATTGGACAATGTATCAACGAACATGCCCGTCGGTTCTTCACTGCTTCCTGCAAAATCAGAGTTGGTATATTTTATTGTCCAATCTTCTGTCCCATCGGGTGTATACTTGATAGTTGTATAATCAAAAGCTGTCATAACATTAGAACTGTAACCTGCAACAAAAAGATTTCCGGTTTTATCAACAGCTAATGCAATCCCTTCATCAATATCATTTGCTTCTCCGTTGTATCTTCTAACCCAAACTGAATCACCAAAAGTATCATACTTTATTGTAACTATGTCAAAATCCGAAATGCTTCCTCCATAACTTTTACCAGTAACGAAAGTATTTCCTAAATCATCTAAAGCAACGCAGTTGGCTATATCGCTATTATTTCCTGTTCCATCGTACTTACTTATCCACACTGTATCGCCTGCAGGTGTATATTTAATTGTTAGATAATCATCATCAGCACCTGAATTAGTACTGCTGCCCGTAACAACAACATTCCCGCTAATATCCAGCTTGAGTGATTTTGCTTCATCAGATGAATTAGCCGAACCATTATATCTTCTCACCCACTGAAAAACTCCTGCATTATTATATTTTAAAGTTGCATAATCGAAATGCGGAGAACCACTTCCGCCGCTTCCACCATCGCTTGTGCCGG
>JBDTRQ010000477.1:0-8002 GCA_039931535.1 Ignavibacteriota bacterium | reverse complement strand
AAGCTTCCAGCCGTCCGTCGAATCTTTCCGGGGGCGAACAACAGCGAGTAGCAGTCGCCCGTGCGCTGATGAATTCTCCGAAAATAGTCTATGCAGACGAACCGACGGGCAATCTCGATACGGCGAATGCCCAACAACTACATGATCTGATTTGGGACCTCAACAAAACACACAACCAGACTTTTGTCATCGTGACTCATAACGAGAAGCTTGCACGTGAGGCACACCGTGTGGTGAAAGTGGTTGACGGAATCGTTGCAAGGAATAAAATAAATGATAAGTCGTAATTATTCACTTGACTATGATAGGGAAAACTGTAAATTAACGCATGACCTTACGACAGTTTCTCCCCTGACTGTTGTATATAAATGGTCAAGCCCGGCGTTCCCCCCAACGCTGGGCTTTTATTTTAGAAATGTTCTATTCGCACTTATTTGAGGATTTAATGGCAAAACCTGTTCGCAAAACCGAGAGCAAGCGGCGTGCTGCAAAGGATGACAAATTGCCGCTCATGAAAGAAAACTTTTACATTATCGGCGTTGGACTGATTGTAATTCTTGCGGGCTACCTTGCTTTGGCGAAAGGTCCCATCGAAGGATTCCTTCCTCTGGTTCTCGCGCCTATACTGCTCGTGCTTGGCTACTGCGTTATTATTCCTCTGGGAATTCTGTACAAAAAATCTTACCTTGGTGGTGAGAATAATCCTGGTGTAAAGAAGTAGCAGCAGGTGTGTTCGACCGCGTAGCTCAGGGGTAGAGCATCTGCCTTTTAAGCAGAGGGTCGGTGGTTCGAGCCCACCCGCGCTCACCATAGATAAAGCCACATCAGTGGCTTTGTTTATTTTAAACAATTTTTAAGAACGAATGGTTAATAATAACATATATTCCCAAAAACAGCAAGTTTATGTGGTTTTAACTGTGTTTCTACATCAGAAAAACATCACTAAATTCTTTATACTCAATAAAATAATTAGGAGATGGATTGGGCGAGATAGTTTATAAAACATTAATTCGCTTTGGACTAATTCTTATCGTACTTTGGTTTAGCAAAGATTATTTTGGTGAAAAGTTTTTTTGGATAATTAGTCTTCTTGCAATTTATTTATTTGTTTTTCATCCCGCATATTTGGCTTACAAAAAATTTATTGATGAAAATAAAAATGTAATTACAAACAGTTTATGTTCAACTTGTAAACACTTTAACGAATCCGCAGTGTTATGTACAAAATATGATAAACATCCAACTGAAAATTTTATTCCTTGCGAAGGAACTGCTTGGGAACCTAAATAACTTTTTTTATACTATAAAAAAAATAGATTTTCTATTTATATGAAAAGATGTTGGTGTTAATTTTAACCATTAACTTTATTTAATTAGGATTCAATCAAGATACATTTTTGATTTTTAGGAAAGGTGATATGAAAACATTCCGAATAAACATTTTATTCTTACTTTTTATTGTTATTACTGCACAATCAATTTTATTTTCTCAAGGATTTCTGCATCGACAGGATAAAAAAATTGTTAATGGTTCAGGACAAGAAGTAAAACTAAAAGGTATTGGGCTTGGCGGATGGCTTTTACAAGAGGGTTATATGCTTCACACTTCTGATTTTGCAAACGCACAATGGCAAATACAAGAAAAGATATTGGATCTTGTTGGAGAACTAAATACTGAATTGTTTTATCAAACCTACAGGAATAGTTATGTTAAGAAAGCTGATATCGATTCTATAAAAAGCTGGGGTTTTAATTCGATTCGACTTCCATTTCATTATAATCTTTATGCAACCAACACAAATCCGCCTACATTCTTAACTCTCGGTTTTGAAATTGTGGATTCATTATTACAATGGTGTAAGCAAAATGAAATCTATTTAATACTTGATATGCACGCTGCGCCTGGCGGGCAAAGTGCAGAACCAATTAGCGATTATAATCCTGCTAATCTTTCATTATGGGAAAGCGAATCTAACAAAACTCTTACCGTACAAATTTGGAGAAAGATAGCAGAACGTTATAAAGACGAAGTTTGGATTGGAGGTTACGATCTTCTTAATGAACCAGCCTGGAATCTTCCGCCAAACAATCAGCCTTTGCATGATCTTTATGTTAGAATTACGGATACAATCCGCACAGTAGATAACAATCATCTTCTTTTTATAGAAGGGAATTGGTTTGCAACTGAATTTGTTGGTTTAACATCACCATGGGATGAAAACATGTCTTATAGTTTTCATAAATATTGGAATAGCAATGCGCAGTCCTCAATTCAATATTTAGTTGATTTAAGAAATAATACAAATAGGCCTTTGTGGCTTGGTGAGACTGGCGAAAATTCAAATAAGTGGTTTACTGATTGTGCTAAGCTGATGGCAACAAATAATATTGGCTGGGCTTGGTGGCCTCATAAAAAAATTCAATCAATAGCAGGACCTCTGTCTGCTTATTTACTCCCAGTATATCAAAACCTGCTTAATTATTGGAATGGATCAGCTCCAAGACCATCTGCAACTGTTGCAATGAATGCTTTGATGGCTCAAGTAAACATGCTTTTAATAGAAAACTGTGCTTATCAAAAAGATGTGATTGATGCTTTGATAAGACAGCCATCAAGCACTGAGATTATTCCGTTTGCAGAAAATCAAGTGCCCGGAATTGTGCAAGCAACTAATTATGATTTGGGACAAATCCAATTTGCATATAATGATACTGAATATGAAAATGTAGGCGGTGGAAATTGGAACAATGGATACAGTTATAGAAACGATGGCGTAGATATTGAAGCCTGCAGCGATTTTTCATCCAATGGATTTAATGTAGGATGGATTGAGACCGGCGAATGGTTAAAATACACATTTAATGCTACACAAAGCGGACTTTATGATATAAACCTTAATGTTGCAGCACCTAACACAGGCGGAAAAATTATTTTATCTTTAGACGGGCAGAGCATTACTGGTCTTTTAGATTTACCAGCAACTGGTGGCTGGCAAAACTGGCAATATTTATCTACCCCTGATATTTATCTCTCGGCAGGTAATCATGTACTTCAAACAAGATTTTTCTTTGGTGGATTTAATTTTAGCTATATGGATTTTGTTCTAACAACTGTGAATGCCGAAACCGAAATCAAAAATCCAAATACTTATTCTTTACAGCAGAATTTTCCAAATCCGTTTAATCCTTCTACAACAATAACTTTTTCAACAAAAGAATTTGGAAATGTACAGATTGATGTTTTTGATATGCTTGGACGTGAGATTATCAATCTGGTTAATTCAGAATTACCAGCAGGAATGCATAGCGTTGATTTTGAGGGGACTGGTCTATCAAGCGGAATTTACTATTATATTCTGAAGGCTGGAGATTTTACAACATCAAGAAAAATGATTCTTTTAAAATAATCATGATCATCTTTTGGATAAGAACAAAAAAAATAAGGTTATTGCTGATCTAGCTGAACAAGGCATCAAAACGACTATTATTGGAATTGCTACAAGCATTTTACTCGCGGCAATAAAAGGTATCGCTGGTGTAATGGGTAACTCCTATGCACTAATTGCTGATGCAATTGAATCTACTTCTGATGTCTTTACTTCTATGATCGTTCTAACAGGTTTAAAAATTGCAAGTAAACCTGCAGATGAAACTCATCCGTATGGACATGGAAAAGCAGAACCATTTGCAGGAATAGTTGTTGCAGCGGCTCTATTTTTAGCTGCAATCGTTATAATAATCCAAAGCTTGCACGAAATAATTACTCCACACCATGCACCGGCACCATTTACATTAATAGTTTTAGTTTTTGTAGTTATTATTAAAGAAATTCTTTTTAGATTCGTAATAAAAGTTGGAAAATCAGTTGATAGTATCGCCATAAAAAACGATGCATGGCATCATAGAAGTGATGCGATTACTTCCGGAGCCGCATTTATCGGTATTTCAATCGCGCTTGTAGGTGGTAAAGGTTATGAACAAGCAGACGATTATGCTGCGTTGTGTGCATCGGCAATAATTATCTATAATGCTTATAGATTGTTTAAACCTGCCTTGTTTGAAATTATGGACACAGCTCCATCGCCTGAAGTTATTCAAAAAGTTATAAATGCATCGTTACAAGTGGGTGGAGTTGTTGCAATAGATAAATGCTTTGCCAGAAAAATGGGATTTCAATACTATATAGATATGCACGTAATTGTTGATGGCAATATTTCTGTTCATACCGGGCATGAAATATCGCACAAGGTTAAAGATAAATTATTGGATTCTTTCCAAAATATTTCTGATGTTCTTATTCATATTGAGCCTGCTACAGAGGAAAGATTAAAACGTAAACACATTTTTGAGCAGACAAAAGGAAAATAAGGGTTATCTCTCCCAAAATAATTTATCAACTTTTTTATTAATTCTTTATTTCTTTGCATCTTAACCGCAATCATTTGCATCTTACTAAAAGTGATACAAATATTTTTTCTGATAATTTTATATAATAAACCAAAAGGAGATCTTTATGAAAGCAAATATAGGAAGTCCGGATAGAATTGTTCGTTTTGTGGTTGGGTTAGTAATTATTGCTATAGGATTTTACTTTAAAAGTTGGTGGGGAGTAATTGGTATAGTTCCAATTATTACTGCGTCTCTAAACTTTTGTCCTGCTTATAATTTAATCGGTATATCTACAAAAAAGAAAATCGAAACCGAAAAGTTAAAAAAATAGGTTTTTCAATTAATAAAAAGGGCAGTACGATGCCCTTTTATTTTATTTCTACTTTTTTATCCTTTTGAGATTTCTTAAGTAATCCCGGAATTATCATTCCAATTAATAATCCTATCACAAGTGTTAAGATTATTATTAAAAGTTTTGATATTTCAACTTTCCAAAATAATATGTGGATAGGAATTACTTCAGCATTTTGAAGGCTTACTATAATAAATAAAGCCAATAAAATTATTGCTGAAATGCTTTTAAAATTCATTTCTATCTCCTGCTTCAATCAAACTAAAAAATGTTTTTAATTACTTTAATAATAACAAAAAAAGATGCCATATCTTTTTGGGATATAGCATCTAAAACATAAGCGAATTTTACTTTTCTGTATAAGCTAACCAGTAACCACTAATGCTGTAAATTTTTGAATCTGCCCACGTACGGATTTTTACTGTAAATCCATCTCTTGAAACAGAAAGTACTTCTACATTATATCGGCTGTTAAATCCTTTCTCTGCATCAAGCTGAGTTACAGAAATCATAACTTTTGGCTTCACTTCATAAGGATCTTTGAAGTTAACTCCTATCGTCAGAGCTCTTTCACCTGTGTTAGTGTCTAAGTTATAGCCGGAATCACCAGCTTTTGAGGTCCATTGACCACTTTGGGTTTGAGCAGAAATCATTGCTGTAAAAGAAACAAAAAACGAAATAACTGCAACAACTGATAATTTTTTCATTTTTTCTCTTTTGTGATTGTGAATAATTAAAGATTATAACTTTATTAAGAAACTCAGCTTTAATATTATCCAAAATGTAACCGTTTGATTTTGTAATTCCTAATAAGTTTTGTGATTAAAGCACTAACTCTTATGATGAGCTTAATCTAAAAATCATTGCACTGTTACAACATTTAAATCGGAACAAATTAAAACATTAAATGTATAAGAACCAAAATCATTAGTTCTATAATTTTTATTAGGAGGAATGATCATGGCAATCGTAAAAACCAAAAAAGCTGATTTGAATATTCACTACAAAAGATATTTTCAAATCAGTATGATTATTGTTCTTGCTCTACTAATCGCAGCATTTAAGTTTTCACCTAACTTAAAAAATGCTGAAATGATTAAAGATGATGATCCAGTAATTATTAATATTTTAGATATTCCCTGGACTGAGCAGAATCAGAAACCACTATTACCTCCCAAACCAACGCTGCCAGTAATTACAACTGCCGATAATGTTATTGACATTGAAGTCGATCCCACAGACATCGATCTGAAAGAAAATATGCCTGCTCCAATAAAATTAGAACCTCCTTCTAACAGAATTGTGGAAGAGGAAGACAGCCCATTTATTGCTGCAGAAGTGATGCCCGAATTAATTGGCGGATTGGTAAACCTACAAAAAAATGTTTATTACTCCGAACTTGCCCGAAGAGCTGAAATAGAGGGGAAGGTAATTATAGAGTTTATTGTTGGTAGAAATGGTGATGTTGAAGAGGCAAGCGTATTTAAAGGTGTTTTTGAAGAGCTTGATATGATCGCACTTAATGCAGTTAAACAAGCTAAGTTTACACCTGCTTTACAACGCGGAAAACCTGTCAGAGTAAGAATGTGGATGCCGATTGTTTTTAAATTAAAGTAACTTGTAAAAACCTTACGAGTTTTTCAATTTACTTCACAGATTAATCCTTTTAGATAAAGTCCTTCGGGAAAACTTGTTAACATTGTATGATCGGGAGATTGTGTTAAATATTTCATTATGTGGACCACTCTTCCACTATCTACTGCTGCATCTGAAATTATTTTGTAAAATAAATCCGGAACTATATGACCAGAACACGAAAAAGTAAAAAGGGTTCCGTTTTGCTTTAAAAGTTTTAAAGCTAAAAGATTAATATCTTTATAACCTCTGCTTGCTTTTTCAATCTGGCTTGCAGATTCTGCAAACTTTGGGGGATCAAGCACAATCACATCAAACTGTTGATTTGCATCTCTAAGTTTTCGTAAATATTTAAACACATCATCGTTTACATTTTCATATTTTGATGAATCAATATTATTTAAGGATAAAATTTTCTCTGCTAAAACCAGTGCTTCTGACGATGAATCAACATTTGTAACTTTATTAGCGCCTGCTTTAAGTGCATAAACAGAAAACCCACCGGTGTATGAAAAACAATTTAAAATATCTTTTCCGGCAGAAAAAGATTCTAATAGTTTTCTGTTCTCTCTTTGATCAAGATAAAATCCTGTTTTGTGTCCATGTGTTACATCAACCAGAAACTTATTTCCATTTTCTAACACTTCAATTAAACCTTCGGGCTGTTTACCGTAAAGCACTCCTGTTGATTGAGTCAAACCTTCTTTCTCTCTTGAAGTAGAATCAGATCTTTCAAAAATTCCGGTTGGATTAAATAGTTCTACAAGAATTTCAACAATCTCTTTTTTCCAAAACTCAGCGCCTGCTGATAAAAACTGACAAACAATAAAATCATCATATTTATCAACGATAAGACCAGGCAATAAATCACCTTCAGCATTTACAATACGATAAGCATTGGTTAAACTATCTTCAACAATTTGATTTCTAAATTGTGCAGCGGTTTCAATCTGCCTCTTAAAAAAATCTTTATCTATTGTTTCATCGGGATTAAAAGATAAAACCCGAACTGATATTTGCGAGTGTGAAGAATAAGAACCGTAACCTAAAACTTTTCCATCACCAGAAATTATTTTAACAGTCTCTCCATTTTGATTTACATCTTTTACTGAATCAATAGCACCTGAAAAAATCCACGGATGTTTTCGGTTAAATGATTTATCACGACCCTTTTTTAATTTTACTATCGGCATTTTCGTTTTGATAATTTTTTATTGATGAAAATTTAATGCGATTCTTACACCAGCATGGATTGTTAACATATCCGTTTTAGATTTACTCGGATGATAAGTTACTTGCTGCCCAATCACTTCTACAGATCCTTCTTCTAAATATTCCGCTCTCGATCCAAACAAATACCGTCCTTTAAGATCAAGATAAATTGCGCCCATTTCTGTAACAGGATCACCGCTAAGTAAAATAGAAATGCCTCCGCCGGCGCCATAACTCCATGCCCAATCCTCATAATTATTACTACTTGCAAACTCTTCGTTATTGTTTTCATTTTTTACTGATGTTTCAGTAAATAAATATTGACCGCCAAATAATCCCTGAACATAAGGTCTAATTCTACCTGTTGGCAATCCAAGTTCAAAAACAACATGAAAGTTTACAAGATTATTTGTT
>JBDTRQ010000476.1:0-12538 GCA_039931535.1 Ignavibacteriota bacterium | reverse complement strand
CATTACATCTTTAGCATAAAGTCCAGTAATATCTAAAGTCTTCTCAAGCAGTCGTCGTAAATCGCCATCTGTAATGATACCTGCAAGATTTCCACTTTCATCCAACACGCAAGTTGTTCCAAGTCGTTTACTAGTAATTTCAAAAATCACATCTTTAATAGAAGTATCTTTATTTACTTTTGGAATGAGGTCACCAGTAATCATCACTTCTTTAATTTTTAGAGAAAGACGTTTGCCAAGACTTCCGCCCGGATGAAGAAATGCAAAATCTTTAGCAGTAAAATTTCTTTTCTTAAGTAATGATACGGCAAGCGCATCGCCCAAAGCAAGAGTTGCAGTAGTGGAAGCAGTTGGTGCAAGATCGTAAGGGCAGGCTTCTTCTTTAACTGAAACTTTAAGAAAAATATCGCACTCGCGGACAAGCTTAGAATCTTTATTGCTGCTCATTGCAATTAATTTTACATTCAACCGTTTTAACAACGGAAGCAGGTTTGATATTTCTTCAGTCTCACCGCTTTTAGAAATTAATATAACAACATCATCACTTCTAACCATTCCAAGATCACCATGCAAAGCATCTGTTGGATGAAGATAAATTGCTGCGGTGCCGGTTGAATTTAATGTTGCAACAATTTTACGTGCAATCAATCCTGATTTTCCCATTCCGGTAAAAACAACTCTGCCATTTGAAGTAAAAATTGTTTCAACTGCATTTACAAAATCCTGGTTAATGCTGTGCTGCAGATCAGCGACTGCTGCGGCTTTAATTCTAATTACTTCTTTTCCATTTTTAATAATATCGTTCAAAATAATTTTCCTTTTAACGATCAATTATAATTTTTTATTACTTGATCTATCTTTTTCAAATCAATTAAAAGTTCTTTTAATTCTGCTAACGGCAACTGGCTTGCGGAATCACTTAAAGCATTTTTAGGATCAGGATGAACTTCAAGAAACAGCGCATCAATTCCAACAGCCATTGAAGCACGTGCAAGCGGTTTAATAAATTTTGGCTGTCCGCCGCTAATCAAATCTTTACTCGGAAGCTGAACTGCGTGTGTTGCATCCATTACAACCGGATAACCAAGTTCTTTCATTATTACAAGCGAGCGCATATCAACAACAAGATTGTGATAACCGAAAGTAGTTCCTCGTTCTGTTAATAAAATTTTAGTGTTGCCTGTTGATGCAACTTTATCGGCAGCATGTTTCATATCTTCGGGTGCAAGAAATTGTCCCTTTTTTATATTTACGATTTTGCCCGATTCACCAGCGGCAATCAGCAAATCAGTTTGCCTGCAAAGAAAAGCAGGAACCTGTAAAATATCTGCTGCATCACCAACAAACTTTACATCGGATTCTGTATGGATATCTGTAAGCACCGATAAGTTTAATTCATCTTTTACTTTTTTTAGAATTGCAATTGATTCTTTATCACCCAATCCTGTAAAAGATTTTAATGTTGTACGATTTGCTTTTTTAAAACTTGATTTAAAGATGAATGGGATTTGAAGTTCGGAAGTAATTTTTTTTATAGCTTCCGCAGTTTCAAAAATCATCTTTTCATTTTCAACAACGCAGGGTCCGGCAATAAGTACAAATGGTTTGTTATCACCGATTACAATTTGATTTATTTTTACTGACATGCTTTTAGTATAAATATTTTTTTAGATAATTTTTTGAATTAATTTTGGAAATCTTCAAGATTTAATAATTTATGCGATTCAAAAACGGTTAATATCTCTATAGAATCTTTCTTTAAAAGATAAACAACTCTATAATTTTTATATATTATTTCTCTTATCTGGCTAAGTGATAACTCCGGTACTATTCGTCCTTTATTTGGGGACATTTTTAATTTTTCTGTCAACGCAATAAGTTTATCTATCAGATTTACCGCTGCTATCGGATTATCTTCTGAAATAAAATCTTCAATTTGATTTAGATTAATAATTGATTCCTTCGTCCAAATAACTTTCATGCAAGTTTAGAAGCTCTTCGTTTTTTTAATTCTTTTTTTAATTGAATAGTAGAAAGAGTATCACCGTTTTCTGAATCATTAAGACCACGTGAAATTGATTCGATAAATAATTTTGTTTCTCTTAGAGTATCATATTCGGTTGGAGAAACCAAAACACCTGCAGGTTTACCATTCTGCGTAATTATTAATGAGTGTTTTCTAACTTGAATCTCCTTCAAATACTTTGCAAGACCGGATTTAAATTGTCCAACTGGAATAATGTCATTTGAGATAGAAATATTTTTCATTTTACGTCCTAATTTATAGCTAAATTTTGGTCTTAATTTAGTACTAATAAAACTTATATTCAATTTGTTCGGATTAAAACTATTTATAATTAAATATAAAACTTAATTGAACTGATGCAAAAATAGTGATTTCTTTTTTCCATTAAAAAGATAATCAATTATAGGTTTATTTTAATCCTAATCTCAATTACTTATTTTACAATCAAGATTAGAATCACTTATGGCAAACGAAAGAAAACTACAAATAATAAAAGCTGCGGCAAAAAGATTTGCACGTCATGGTTTTAACAAAACCACACTCGATGAAGTTGCAAGAGATATTCGTATCGGCAAAGCAACGATTTACCATTACTTTACTTCTAAAGATGATCTTTATTTTGCAACACTAAAATGGGAATGTGAGAATTTTATTGCTCAAGTTAAAGTGATTTTAGAAAGAGAACCTGATTCACTTACTCAAAAATTAAAAGGCTATTTTGGGCAAAAAGAAATTGTATCCGAAAACAATAAACTAATACACGAAGCAATACTAACTTTTTTTAACGATAAATCTTTTGATAAAGAAAAAGAAATAATTAATTGGCTTTTAACAAAAGAAGCGGAATTGATTAAGCAATTTTTAACAAAACATTATTCGCACCGAATTAAAAAAACAAGTTCAACTTTTCCAAATTTTATAGTTATAAATAGCTGGGGAATGTTTTTTGCAAATAAATTAAACTCGTTAATAGAACCATCAAAATCTGAAGAAACAAAAGCACTTTTTATTGAATCGTTAGAAACAATTTTAGCTTAAGATTCTGATTGTGTTTTATCATCCTCAATTTCGTTTTCACTATCATCATCACCAAAAATAAATTTTTCATATTTGTGTTTTATCATTTGAGCTTCAACTATAAAGAAAACATCTTCTGCAATGTTTGTGGAATGGTCAGCTAGACGTTCTAACTCTTTGGAAATAACCAACAACGCTACTGCCCCTTCTATGTTATTAGGGTTTTGTTTCATAATTGATTTTAAGATTTGATGATTTTCTGCATTCAATTTATCAACAACGTCATCAGTTAGAATAACTTCTTTTGCAAGCTCCGGATTGCTTCCAATAAAAGCATCAATAGAATTTTTTAACATTCTTTTGGTAAGATTAAACATCTCTTCAAGTTTTGTATTACCATAAAATTCCGGTTTCTTTTTTATAAGAATAATATTTTCCGCAATGTTTACAGCAATATCACCGATGCGTTCAAGATTACTATTTATTGTAAGCGATGACATTATATATCTTAAGTCCATTGCAACTGGCTGAGCAAGAGCAAATATCTTTTGGCAAATCTTATCAATTTTTACATCGTACTTATTTACCTTTTTATCACGATCAATTACTGATTGTGCTAATTCCAAATTATCTTCTTCAACAGCTTTGATAGCAAACTGAACTTGTTCATCTACAAGGCTGCACATTTTTAAAACACGTGTCTTTAATTTTTCAAGATGTTCGTCTAATAGTCTTTCCATTTTTTCTCCTTGTTTTACAGATTTTAAATCTAAGACTTTTTTGTGATTTTGCGTGTACTACATTTAGGAAAATTTATTGCCACGAAAACACTAAAGCACAAAGTTCCTCTAAAATATTTTAACATTTATTTATATAATTTGGTCTTCATCAAGACGAAAATGTTAGCCAAATCTACCAGAAATATAATCCTCTGTTTGCTTAATAGAAGGATTTGTAAAGATTTTTGATGTATTGTCAAATTCAATTAATTCTCCTAAATAGAAAAACGCCGTCATATCACTAACACGAGCTGCTTGCTGCATATTATGTGTAACAATAACAATAGTGTATTTCTGTTTTAAGTTGTGTATTAATTCCTCAATCTTTGCAGTTGAGATAGGATCAAGTGCACTTGCAGGCTCATCCATTAGAATTATTTCAGGCTCAACTGCAAGAGTTCTGGCGATACAAACACGTTGTTGCTGTCCACCGGATAAACTAAGAGCATTTTCATTCAATCTGTCTTTAACTTCATCCCAAATCGCAGCTTGAGTTAAAGATTTCTCAGCAATCTCAGCCAATATTTTTTTATTTCTTATACCATTTAGTCTAGAACCGTAAACGATGTTGTCAAAAATTGACATTGGGAAGAGGTTCGATTTTTGAAAAACCATTCCCACTTTTCGTCTAAGCTGTACAACATCAATATTATTCTGATAAATATTATTATTATCAATTAAAACATTACCAAAAATAGATACATCTTGAATTAGATCGTTCATTCTATTCAGAGTTCTTAAAAATGTAGATTTGCCGCAACCCGAAGGGCCAATAAATGCAGTTACCTTTTGTGCCTGAATATCTACAGAGACGTCAACAAGAGCTTGTTTTTTTCCATAGAACAAATTCAAATCTTTTACAGATATTTTAATGTCTTTCATCTATCATCCTGAACAATAATAGAATTTCAATATCTTGATTTTTAAGCATCACTAAGTTTTTCATTTTATATATTAACCAAACCTACCTGTAATATAATCTTCAGTTTTCTTTTTATCGGGAGATAAGAACATTTTTTGTGTTGCCGAATATTCAATTAATTCTCCCATATAAAAAAATGCTGTGTTGTCACTGACTCTGGCAGCTTGCTGCATATTATGTGTTACAATAACAATTGTATATTTTTTTTTCAATTCGTTAATAAGCTCTTCTATTTTTGCTGTAGAAATCGGGTCAAGAGCGCTTGCGGGTTCATCCATTAGAACTACTTCTGGTTCAACGGCAAGTGTTCTTGCTATACATAACCTTTGCTGCTGCCCGCCTGAAATACTATTACCAGGTTTATCGAGAGAGTCTTTAACCTCATCCCATAAACCGGTTCGCTTTAAAGATTCTTCTGCAATTTCTTTAAGTTGATTTTTATTTCTTACGCCATTTAGTTTTAATCCTACTGTAACATTATCAGCAATTGACATAGTTGGGAAAGGATTTGCTCTTTGAAAAACCATTCCTACTTTTCTGCGTAGATTGACCGGATCCGTTTTCATCACATCTTTTCCATCCAGTGTAACTGAACCATTTATTGTTCCGCCAACTTCTTCGTGCATTCTATTTAAACATCTTAAAAAAGTTGATTTACCGCAGCCCGATGGACCAATAATTGCTAGGACTTTATTGCTTGGAATTTTTATACTTATATATTTTATTGCTTGCACTTTTCCAAAAAAAGCATTCAACTTTATTGTTTCCATTCTGTGTTTGGAATTAGCCTCTTTCAATTCTTCAGTCGGACTATTTTTTTCTATAATTTGATTCATTCTAAATATTACGTGGTGTAAGTTTTTCTTGTAACAATTCTGAAAATTATATTCAATAGTAGAACTAAGACAATAAGCACAAAGGCTGCTGCCCATGCCTGCTGATTCCAATCATCAAAAGGTGCTTTTGAATAATCATAAATAAAAACTGTCATAGAGGCCATAGGCTGATCAACTGTGGTGGACCAAAATCTATTGCCAAGTGAGGTAAATAATAGTGGAGCGGTTTCCCCAACTGCCCTAGCAATTGATAATAATATTCCAGTGAATATTCCTTTGAAAGCGGCTGGAAGAATTATAAACAGTGTTGTTTTCCATCTTGGAATTCCCAGCCCTAATCCAGCTTCCTTAAATGAATTTGGCACAAGCCTAATCATTTCTTCGGTAGTTCTAGTTATAAGCGGAATCATTAATATTCCAAGAGCAATACCACCCGCCAGTCCAGAAAATCTCTTCATAGGAATAACCAACAAAATATAAACGATCACACCAATTACAATCGATGGAATACCATTAAGTACTTCTGCCAAAAACCTAACAATGGAAGCAAACCAGCTTTTTTCTTTACCCGCTAAATAAATACCGGACATAATTCCGATTGGGATTCCTAATGTACTGCCTATTCCAACCATAATTGCGCTTCCAGCAATTGCATTAGCCATTCCACCACCTGTTTCACCCACAGGTTTCGGCATTTTAGTAAAGAAGTCCCAATTAATAAAATTAATGCCCTTTGAAACTGTATAATATAAAATTAGAAAAAGAGGAATAATAACAAGCACAAGACATAGCGCAGTGATTGATATCATTAATACACTTTTGATTTTTCTCGATCTATAATAAATTGAATTTTTCAAGCTTTTGCCGTTTTATATTTTTTAGTTACGCTCCAAACGACAAGTCTGGCAACTGAATTAAGAATTATAGTAATAACAAATAAAAGCAATGCGATTTCAATTAAAGCACTTATATAAATCTCTGATGAAGCTTCCGCAAATTCATTTGCAAGTACAGATGCCATCGTATGTCCGGGATCAAATAGCGACCAAGAAATATCTGCCCTGTTGCCAATAACCATTGTGACTGCCATAGTTTCACCAACTGCTCTTCCAAGTCCGAGTAATGTGGCTCCAAGTATTCCAGATTTTGATCCTGTTAAAACAATTTTAATAGTTTCCCATTTAGTTGCTCCAAGTGCAAATGCCGCCTCCCTTTGTGAAGTGGGAATAGACTTCATAATATCTCTTGAAATTGAAGTGATAATAGGAAGAATCATTATTGACAGAATAAGAGCAGCAGCAAGCATTCCAAATCCATACGCAGGGCCTTGAAAGAATGGAAGAAATCCAAATTTTTCTGCTAAAAATGGTTCAACCTCCGTTCGTAGTAAGGGAATCAATACAAAAATTCCAAATAAACCATAAACAATGCTAGGAATAGCCGCGAGCATTTCAACCAATAACGATAACGGTTGTTCAAGCCATCTTGGAGATATTTCTGATAAAAATATTGCAACTCCCACACTTAATGGTAAGGAGATTAATAAGGCAAGTAAAGATGAAAAAAGTGTCCCAAAGATATAAGGAAGAGCACCATAGTTATCAAGAACTGGGTCCCATTCTGTATCGGTTATAAATTTTAAACCAAACTTTTCCATTGTGGGCATAGATGATTTGGTCATCTCATATGCCATTAGAAATACAAGACTTAAAACAACGAAGGCAAAAAATCTTGTAATATTTTCAAATATAAGATCACCAAGGTTCTTATCAGTTATTCTTTTAAAGCTAAAAAATGAAGCAGCAAAATTATTTTTTTGCTGCTTCTGGATATCAATATTTTCTGGAGTATTTATATCGGGCATTACTTTTTAAGAGTTATCTGATCAACCTTTTCCTGGCATAATTTTACAACTTCTTTTGGAAGTGGTGCATAATATAAATCTTTTGCGTAAGATTCTCCATCTGTTAATGCCCATTTTAAGAAAGTTTTTAGAGCATCCATTTTTTGCTGATTTTTCATGTTCTTATAAACGAGCAGCCAGGTAAAACCTGAAATAGGATAAGAATCTTTTCCATCCGCATTTGTTAAAGAAACACGTAAATCTGCTGGCATATTAGCAATAGCTCCTTCTGCGGCTGCCGAAACAGATTCAAATGATGGTTCAACAAAATTTCCAGCTTTATTTTTCAATGAAGCATATTCAAGATTATTTTGAACTGCGTAAGCTAACTCAACGTATCCAATTGAACCTTCAGTTTGTTTAACCAGCCCTGCAACTCCCTCATTACCCTTTCCGCCAAGCCCAACAGGCCAGTTTACAGATTTTCCAGTTCCAACTTTGCTTTCCCATTCCTTGCTCACTTTTGATAAATAATCTGTGAAAATGTTAGTTGTTCCGCTGCCGTCTGATCTATGCGTAACTATAATGGATTCGTTAGGTAATTTTTTCCCAGCATTTACCGCAGCAATTTTTGAATCATTCCATTTAGTAATCTTACCTAAAAATATATCGCTTAGTACTTCAGGTGTAAGTTTTAATCCTTTACCTACTGCTTTTATATTATAAGTAACAACAACAGCGCCCATTACAGTTGGAATGTGCAAAATTTCAGTCCCCTGTTTTTCCAATACTGCTTTCATTTCTTCTTCGGACATCGGAGCATCTGATGCGCCAAAGTCTACAGTGCCTTCAATAGTTTGTTTAACTCCGCCACCGCTGCCAATAGATTGGTAATTAAATTCAACTCCTTGTTTTTCATGATAAACATCGAACCATTTTGAATAAATTACATATGGAAAAGTAGCTCCAGCTCCATTTAATTTTAGCTGTTCTTGAGGTTTTTGCTGTTCATTTGAAGTACAAGAGATTAGTATTATCCCCATTATCAAAGTAACGAATAAAATTATTTTCGTTTTCATTATGTCTCCTTGTTTGTTTTTACAAATTAAATTTTTACTTAATTAAAATTCCCAGAAGAAAGTAACTCTAGGGGTAACATCGCTATTATCAACACCCTGAAGAGTGTGAACCTCTACACCCGGCATAACACTTACACTAGGCGCAACTTTAAAATCTACCGCACCGATGATTAAACCTTGAGTATCATTATTTGCAGCGCTATTGGTATTTGGATCATAAGTATCATAACGTCCAACGATTCCGATATTATCGGATAGATTAGCTTTTGCCCAAACTGATAATCCAAAACCTGACTGCGAGACCAAAGCTGCTAAAGGACCTGTTGCAGAATAATTATTTTGCTGACTCTTAAAAAATCCCTCAACGCCTACTGAAAATGTTTTTTCATATTTATAGTTAACAAAACCAGCAGCAACAAATGCTGAATTATTTTTCAATTCTCCATCGAAAGGATCTCTTTTTTGAGATTTAGAAAAGTAATCTCCATAAACTGTTATTATAAAGTTCTGACTTGGATTAAACTGCAATTGAGCATAATATCTTTTGTACTTATCTGTTTCAGGTTTATTTCCTGAACCATCACCAACCTTTAACCAATACTTAACTGAACCTGATTCATCAAACTTACCCTTTAAATCAATACCAATGTCTCTGGAAGAAACTATTCCGAAATAATCCATTATTGTTTTTTCTAAGGAACGGTATCCCCACGCACCTTCAGAAACATCAAATGCTGGCGTAGGTGACATACCAACGATCAAATCTGATCCTTTAAATAAATCTTTCCATTTTAACCAGGCATCTTTTACAAAAACTCCAATATTTGATCCGCTCGTAATAACTGATTCCATTCTGAATCTGGTTGAAAACTGATCATTAATTGTATAGTCTGTTGTAATATAAATTCTTCTAAACTGAAAACCATTTACATCTTTATTTGAAGAATCTATTGCATCAACATTGTAGAAAAGGTCTCCGAACACTAACCCGCTGAATTTAACAGGACCGATACTACCGACAGCATTCTTACCTTGAGAATCTTGCCCATTTGATTTAACAGAAAAAATCGCCGCAAACACTAGTACCAAAAAGAACAAACCTTTTGCTCTCATTGAATTCCTCTCTTTCTTTTTTTTATTCGACGGACGAAATATATGCGGAACAATCGAGTTGAATGTTAAGGGAATGTTAATTCAATGTTAAATTAATGTTAAGTCGATGAAATGGGTAAAAAATAACTTTATTTGCATAAATTAATAAATTATATAGCTGAAGCATTAGGATTTTTTTTGCTTAAAAAGTTATATTAACCGGTAAATTTTTAGGAAATAAAATGCCTCCATTTTCACATACCTGGTTACCCTACATTTATCTTTACGGAGTTGGTGGAATATTTTTTGTTATCGGACTTATCATTACAAAAAAATCCGGCGCAATGGATCTTACAAAAAAAAGGCATCGATTCTGGTTTAAGATTTTGATATTCGGGTTTGTTTATTACATGGCACTTCACTTTTTTCTAACAATAGCCGCATTATACTGGTAAAATATTTATGCAACCAATACACAGTTTAGGAACAGGTCTCGATTGGATTGTAATCGTTTTATATTTTATGGCGATTTTACTTTTCGGTACTTACTTTGGGAAATATAACAACGATACAAACGATTTCTTTTTTGGCGGAAGACGTTTTGCCTGGTGGATAATTGCAATGTCTATACTTGCAACCGGTGTTAGCAGTCATAGTTTTGTAAAATATTCTGCAAAAGGATTTCAATACGGATTTTCATCATCGATGACTTACATGAATGATTGGTTTTTTGTTCCGTTCTTTTTGTTTGGATGGCTGCCAATTATTGTTTACTCAAAAATAAGATCGATTCCAGAATACTTTGAGCGAAGGTTTTCACCCGGGGCAAGATTTCTTGTTACAATACTCCAACTATTATATTTAGTTGGATACTCTGCAATAGGTTTCTTAACTATGGCAAAAGCTTTACAGCCCATGCTGCCGCCTGCTATTGATATTTTAGGAATGCACTTTAATGTTACACTAATGGGCATCGTAGCGTTTACTGCTGTAATTACAGGAGCATACATTACATTCGGCGGGCAAACTGCAGTTATCTTTACAGATCTTGTTCAAGGATTTATGCTTTTGCTTGCGGGCTTTTTAGTTTTCTTTATCGGAATAAGTTTTGTTGGAGGATGGGATGCTTTCTGGAATATAATGCCTACAAGTTTTAAACTTCCGTTAGCAGATTTTAATAAACCTGCCGATTTTAATTTTGTGGGAATTTTTTGGCAGGATGGTGTTGCCGGCTCAATTGGATTTTTATTTATGAACATGGGTTTGATAATGCGTTTTATGGCAACAAAAAATGTAAATGAAAGTCGTAAAGCTGCGACCTTCAACATCCTAATTATGTTACCTCTTTCTGCAATTGTTGTAAGCAGTGGCGGTTGGATTGGTAAAGCAATATCGTTAATTAGTCCTAATCTTGTTCCTGCTGATTCAAATCCCGATAGTATTTTTGTTTTAGTATCAAGCATAATTATGCATCCGGGATTTTTTGGATTTATAATTGCATCATTAGCCGCAGCACTTATGTCCACAGTTAGCACATACATTAATGCAACAGCGGCAATCTGGATTAATGATGTTGATAGACCAGTAAGATTATGGTTAAAGAAAATTAAAAAGGGTGAAGCGGAAGATGAAAAAAGAAATCTTTTAATTGCACGCGTTGCAACAGTTATGTTTACTGTTATAGCTGCAATAACTGTAATACCTTTTAGTAAATTTAAAACAGTTTATGAAGCACACGGATATTTTCACTCAACTTTAACTCCCCCGCTTGTAATCGCAATATTTTTAGGAATATTCTGGAAACGTTTTTCGCCTATGGGAGTAATTACAACTTTAATTGGCGGAATTTCGTTAATGTTTCTCGGCGCTTATTATCCATTCCCTTTAGTTTGGATAATGGATCACGGAATACCAATGGCTAAAAATCATCCTTACATTTACATTGAAGCATTATATAATACAGCTGTTTGTTTTGGTGTAGCAGTTGTGGCAACAATTTTTTCAAAACAGATTGAATCCGCTGCGGATAAGATCCGAAACAAAGTAAATCATAAAAATTTTATTGCAATTCTTATTTCCATATCAGTTTTACTTTTTGCTTCAATTGCATTTGATCTGTTTCATTTAGTTGTGTTATTGATTGTAGCCTTTTTTTTAATTGCATTAGTTGCTGTTATATCAGCATATTACGTTCCGAACACAGAAGAAAGAAAAAATACAGGATTAACTATCTGGGATGTTAGATCATTAAAAGAAATATTTAAAGGCAGCAAAGTAAACGAACGCGAAGGTGAGAAAGCAATTGTAAGCTGGAAGCTGAGAGAAGATGTAAATGATCTTGTACATTTTTCTAAAAAAGATATGGAATTAATGGCAGCAGAGCCCGGGGATCTTGTTTACATTTCTGATAAACGTAAATGGCTCGGCGGTTTAAAATCTTTTCACTCCAAATACGGCGAACCGCATGCTGAAGCTGGTATTGTTTACATTACCAGTCACCACCTGAAGCATGCATTATTTGATGAGGGAAAAGTGCTTGAGGCTGAAAAGGAAATGTAGGGTCAATGTACAATTCACAATGTAAAATGTACAATGTAGAATTTTATGGTCATTTCGAAGGAGTGAAGTGACTGAGAAATCTTTAAGATTCCTCCCTTTGCCTGCCTGCCGGCAAAGGCAGGGTAGTTCTGTTAATTTGAGAGCTCTGATCCGTTAGCTATCGGATGTATTTTGGTTTAAGATTTTGTTCAGCGTGTTCTCCGCCGCGGCGGACTAATTAATTAACTTGCCTTCGGTGCTTACGAAACAATCCGCCGCGGCGGAAAGCACCTACGGCTAAATATTTATCAGTTGTGCCTGCCTGCCGGTAGGCAGGTTTTACTCGGCGCACTTGTTATGGGCGGCGGGTTAGGCGCGGTAAATTAGAAAAGAAGGTCTCACTCTC
>JBDTRQ010000475.1:0-6073 GCA_039931535.1 Ignavibacteriota bacterium | reverse complement strand
TGGTTGGCTATTCTTACGCAATGGAATTTTTTATTGCATGGTACAGCGGAGTTCCTGCAGAAACATTTGTATTTATAAACAGAGCATTTGGTCCTTATGCCTGGGCTTATTGGATAATGGTAAGTTGTAACGTATTAATTCCACAGTTCTTCTGGTTTAGAAAAATCAGAAGATCCGTTCCAGTTATGCTGGTAATTGTGATGTTAGTAAATGTTGGAATGTGGTTTGAAAGATTCGTGATTGTAGTTACCTCGCTAAGCAGAGATTTCTTACCATCAAGCTGGGCATATTATAGACCAACCATTTTTGATTTAGGAATCTTACTTGGAAGTTTTGGATTGTTCTTTACCTTAGTGATTCTCTTTACAAAATCACTGCCTGTAGTATCTATATCAGAAGTTAAAGCTAGTGCTGATGGCGCACAGCCAACTCATCACGGAGGTGCTGATCATGAATAATGATAAAAAAATATTTGGGATATCAGCGATATTTAAAACGCCTGATGAGATTATTAATGCAGCAAAACAAGTTACAAAATCAGGTTACACAAAATTTGATGTAAACACTCCATATCCTGTTCACGGAATGGATTCTGCAATGAAATTAGAACCATCAAAGCTGGGTTTAGTTACTTTAGTTGCGGGACTTTCTGGTGGTGCTTTTGCGCTGCTTCTAATTTATTGGACGATGTCAGTAGATTATCCGTTGGTAATTGGAGGCAAACCATTTTTTGCTTTACCAGCTTTTATTCCTGTTACTTTCGAGCTGATTGTATTACTTGCAACTGTTATGACGGTAATTGCAATGATATCGCTTTTCTTTAGACTGCCTGATAATAAACACCCTCTGCACGATACAGAGTATATGAAAAGTGTTTCTTATGATAAATACGGTGTTGTTATTGAATCTACTGATCCAAAATTTAATGAAAATTCTGTTACAGATTTTCTAAAAGAATTAAATCCATTGAGGATTGAAATTATTTATTACCCGGCTGTAGAAAAATATCCAATATTTCAACCAAAGTTTATAATGTTTTTAATTGGAGTGGCTGTTGTTGTTTCCGGTGGAACTTATCTGATGTTAAATAAATTGCTTTATATTACTCCATTTACTTTTATGATGGAACAAGATAGGATAAATGCACAGCAGCCCAGCAAACTTTTTGCTGATGGACGCGGAATGAGATCGCCCGTTGAAGGATCTGTTGCAAGAGGATTTATTCCATATCCATATATGGGTGTTGCAAATCCAACAGAAGTTTTATCAAATCCATTTCTGCCAACAAAGAAAAACCTTGAATTAGGAAAGGCAAAATTCTTTACATACTGTTCACCCTGCCATGGTTATTTTGCAGATGGAGACAGCAGATTAAGAGGACAATTTCCAAATCCACCAACATTGCATTCTAAACGTGCCATAGATTTTAGTGATGGTATGATTTATCATATCATTACCAATGGACAAAACATAATGCCGTCTTATGCCTCTCAAATTTCAAGAGAAGAAAGATGGGCAATCGTAAATTATGTAAGAGTTTTGCAGAGAGCTAAAAATGCCAGCAGCTCAGATTTAATTGAGATGAATAAGGAGACCGGTAACAATGTCACAAACTGATTTCAATTACCAGAAAAAAGCTTTACCTGCCGGTTTATCAAAGATAGGTTTAATACTTTTTATTGTTGGTGCCGTTCTGTCGTTACTCGCTTTTTTTGTTGATCACGATAGAGCAATATTTAATTATCTTGTAACTTATATGATGATAGTTAGTATTGGGCTTGGTGCTTTATTCCTTGTTGCTCTTGAATATGTTGCGGGTGCTGATTGGAGTACTCCAATAAGAAGAGTACCTGAATTTTTTTCTGCGCTGTTACCAGTACTGTTTATTCTTGTTATTCCACTATTAGTTTTTAATCATGATCTATTTCATTGGGCACATAAAGAAGTAATTGCAGATGATAAAATCTTACGAGGCAAAGCTCCTTATCTTAACATTACTTTTTTTGTAATCAGAACTTTTGTGTTTATTGGATTGTGGAGTTTATTTTATTGGGCAATGATACGCAATTCCAGAAAACAAGATTCTACAAAAGATCAGCTTCTTACAAAAAAGAATATAAGACTTTCAGCAATCTTCGTTCCTGTTTTTGCTTTAACCCTAACCTTTACTGCAATAGATTTTATGATGAGTCTTGAACCTCACTGGTTTTCTACAATATTTGGTGTGTACTTTTTTAGCGGGATTGTTGTAGTAGGATTAGCTGCGGTTACAATCGTTGTGGTTAAACTAAAAGAGATGGGATACTTTAGCCCATGGATGAATGATGATCATCTTTTTAGTTTGGGTGCATTACTGTTTGCATTTATAAATTTTTGGGCATACATCGCCTTCTCGCAATTTTTATTAATATGGTATGCAGATTTACCGGAAGAAACTTCCTATTTTATTACTCGATGGAATGGCGGATGGGAATTTTTTTCACTCGGTTTAGTTGTTATACATTTTCTTGTTCCATACGTTGCACTACTTAGTCAGCCGTCAAAAATGAATCCTAAGCGATTAAAGTTTATTGCTGTTTGGTTACTCTTTGCACATTTGTTTGATTTATTCTGGATGATCATGCCAAACATGGGATCAATGAAAAATGGTTACTATTTTAGTTGGATTGATTTAGTTTTTCCGATTGCAGGTACTGGATTAGTTATTCTTGTATTTTATTACAAAGCTAAAAAGGAAAACCTAATACCAATTGGTGATCCGAAATTAAAAAGAGGATTTAATTTTCATCTCTAAAAAAAATGAGATATAAGGTTTAATATGAAAGAATATATTCAGGAATTAATAAGCAAACTTGAGCAGGCAGCTGAAAATCCAGGTGCAGTTTTTGGAATGTTATATCCGTACATCATTGTAGTTATAATTGGTGTCGGAATTTATTATGTGAAAAATTTAGATAATATTTCCAGACAAAGTGTACCTCCGATTTTAGCGGACACAACAGTTGTTTCTGATTTACAAGTTAAACAACCTGTTAGTGTTCCGCCAATAAATATAATGAACGTAAAAAATTCTACTCCAGAATTATTAGCCGAAGGTGAAAAATTATATAAAACTAATTGCGTGTCCTGCCATGGCGATAATGGTGCAGGCGACGGTCCTGCTTCAATGAGTCTCAATCCAGCACCGAGAAATTTTACATCAAAAAATAATTGGAAGAAAGGAACAAAACTTTCTAACATATACACCACTTTACAGGAAGGACTTCCTCCGAGTGCAATGATTGCTTATGATTTTTTATTACCCGAACAAAAATTTGCACTTGCACATTATATCAGAACTAACTTTATTCCAAATCCTGATAATGACACAGATGCTGATCTACAGACCTTAGACGCAACCTTTAACCTTTCGGCAGGATTACAGTTACCTGCACAAATACCTGTTGAAAGTGCAAGTTTTTTGGTTGTAGAAGAGAATAAATCTGCAAATGATAAAATAGATTCAACATTATCATCATTAAAAAAATATCAAACAGAAAATGGTTTTAATGTTTTTGAAAAAGTTGTTAAGAATCAAAGAACAGCAATGTCTTTTCTTTCAAAAAATTCCGGATGGAAACAAAACGAAAATAATTTTGTAAATCTTGTTGTTAATAATGTTAATCAAAATGGATTTAACGGTGCCGTGTTTAATCTTAAAAATGAAGAATGGTCATCACTTTATAGCCTTATGTTAAAATTGATTTAAGATCGGTTAGTATGAAACTAGTTTTTGGCTCGATTGTATTTTTTATTTTTTCTTTACTTGTTTTTCCCAATGGAAAACATATTGAAGTTGGAATTGATGAGCAGCTTGGTAAAACAATTCCATTACAGGAAAATTTTGTTGATGAAAATGGTAATCAGGTTTTGTTAAAAGATCTCTTTGCAAAACCAACGATTCTTTCTTTTGTGTATTATAATTGTCCCGGAATTTGCAGTCCACTGTTAATGGAGTTATCTGATATTATCAATAAATCAGATTTAGTGTTAGGTGTTGATTATAACATTGTATCTATAAGCATGGATCAATTTGAAACTCCTAAAGATGCGATGATCCGCAAACAAACCTTTTTAAAAGTTATTGATAAAGATATTCCGCCCGAAAGCTGGAGATTTTTAACAGGGGATAGTGCAACAATAAAAAGAGTTACTGATGCTGCAGGATTTTATTTTAAGAGACAGGGAAAAGAATTTTTACATGCCGGCGCATTTATTTTTGTTGATAACAAGGGAAAGATATGCAGATATCTTTTCCCAAGTTTTTCTGAAAGAAGCGGATTTGGGATTTTACCTTTTGATTTTAAAATGTCAGTAATAGAAACATCAGAAGGAAAAGTAACACCAACTATTGCAAAGGTTTTACAGTTTTGTTTTAAATATGATCCACAAGGTAAAACGTATGTTCTAAATATCACTCAAATATTTGGAGCAATTACTTTATTACTTGTTGTAGTATTTCTATTGTTCTTAAAGTTTAAACCCAAAAAAGATTTTATTAAAGCGAGGTAATTTTATTAATGAGTGAAGCAATCACCGTTCCTACAAACGGAAAACATCCGAGCTATCTGGAATATCAAGGCAAGCATAAAGGACTGCTCGGCTGGATACTTTCAACCGATCATAAAAGAATAGCAATACTTTATTTAGCTGCAATCATTTCTTTCTTTTTAGTTGGGATGACTTTTGGCTTTCTGATGCGATTAGAATTAATTGCACCTGGCAGAACCATAATGGATGCACAAACTTATAATTCATTTTTTACACTGCATGGTGTAATAATGATTTTCTTATTTGTCATTCCCGGTATTCCTGCAATATTCGGAAACTTTTTTCTTCCAATACTAATTGGAGCTAAAGATGTAGCATTTCCAAGATTGAACTTGTTCTCATGGTATTTATACATTGCCGGCGGTTTGCTTGCTGTAATTTCAATTCTTTTACCAGGCGGACCAATTGATACTGGTTGGACATTTTACATTCCATACAGCATAAGAACAGGTACAAATGTTAGCCTTGCACTTTTTGCCGCTTTCGTTCTAGGATTTTCATCCATCCTTACGGGATTAAACTTTGTTACTACTGTTCATCGTTTAAGAGCACCAGGTATGACATGGTTTAAAATGCCACTTTCTGTTTGGTCTTTCTATTCAACTGCATGGGTTCAAGTTTTAGCAACACCAATTATTGGTATTACTTTACTACTTGTAATTATTGAAAGAGCTTTTGGTGTTGGATTATTTGATCCTGCACTTGGCGGGGATCCGGTTTTATTCCAGCATCTATTTTGGATTTATTCTCATCCCGCAGTTTATATTATGATACTTCCTGCGATGGGAGTTGTTTCAGAAATAATTCCTACATTCGCAAGGAAACCCATATTCGGATACACGCCGATCGCTATGTCGAGTCTTGGGATTGCACTTGTGGGATATTTAGTATGGGGACATCACATGTTCTCAAGCGGTATCAGCGATACTTCAAGAGTAATATTTTCATTGCTTACGTTTTTTGTTGCGCTGCCTTCAGGTATAAAAGTTTTTAACTGGGTTGCAACTCTTTACAAAGGTTCGATTAATCTAACTGCTCCGATGCTGTTCACACTGCTATTTATTTTTATATTTTCAATCGGCGGTCTTACAGGACTTGTGCTTGGTGCATTGAACACTGATCTTCATCTGACTGACACATATTTTGTTGTTGCGCATTTTCACTATGTAATGTTTGGCGGAATGGGTATAATATTTTTTGCATCTCTGCATTACTGGTTTCCGAAAATGTTTGGAAAGATGTATAATGAAAAAGTCGCCAAGATAACTGTCTACTGGATCGGAATAGGATTCAACACATTATATTTTCCGATGTTTATAATGGGATACAATGGAATGCCTAGAAGATATTATGATTATCTGCCGGAGTTTCAGATATATCACATAATTTCCACAGTTGGTTCGTGGATACTTGTTTCAGGTATACTAGTAATGTTTTACAATTTATTACAGGGTTTAAGGAAGGGAAAGAAAGCGCCGGATAA
>JBDTRQ010000474.1:0-4008 GCA_039931535.1 Ignavibacteriota bacterium | reverse complement strand
ATAGTGGATAAATTTGGTAATTCAGTAAGTACAACAACTACAATAAATTCATCGTATGGATCAAAAATAGTTGTTGAAGGTGCTGGATTTTTATTGAATAATGAAATGGATGACTTTAGTTCTAAACCAGGCGAGCCAAATCAATTTGGTTTGATTGGAAGTGAAGCTAATAAAATCGAGCCTAACAAAAGAATGCAGAGTTCAATGTCGCCCACAATAATTTTAAAAGATGATAAAACATTTATGGTTATTGGTACACCCGGCGGCTCAACAATTTCTACAATTGTTCTGCAAGTGATTCTTAATGTTTTGGATTTTAATATGGATATTCAACAAGCGATTGATATGCCTCATATTCATCATCAATGGCTGCCGGATGTTATTAACTACGAACCTTTTGGTTTAAGCTTGGATGTTATTCAATCTTTAAAAAACAAAGGACAGATTTTAGGCGGAATAAGATCACTTGGAAGATGTGAAGGTATTATTGTTGATTCAGAAAACGAAATTATTTTTGGCGCAACAGATCCGCGTGGATTTGGTGCAGCAATTGGATTTTAATCAAAACAAATAAATGGTTATTGGAATAGGTATAGACATAATCGAAATTGAAAGAATCAAAGGCAGCATTGATAAATTTGGTGATTCTTTCTTAAATAAAATTTATACTCAAAACGAGTTGGATTACTGTTTGGCAAAGCATAATAAGTACCAGCATCTTGCCGCAAGATTTGCAGCTAAAGAAGCAATCTACAAAGCAATTGCAACAGGATGGGAAAAAGATGCAACCTGGAAAAGTATGGAAATAACTAATGAACCAAACGGGTTACCTATTGTAAAGTTTTTCGGAAAGTTAAAAGATTTTTTTTCTGATGAGAAAGATATTAAGATTTCTCTCAGTCACTCTGATAATTATGTAACTTGCGTTGCAATAATCTTTAATAAAAATTAGTGTTATCCATCCAATTAAATATTGATAAACAAAAATCTAATCATTAGTTTAATGCCCATAAAATAAGCGTATAATGGAAAAGACCTGGTACAAAATATTTAACTACGGAACAATTGCTCTTGCATTTGTATTAGCTGCTTTGCTTTTAATTGATATGATCAGAGGATCTTATGAATTAATTCCAAGATCGTTTTACTATCCAATATTAGCAGTTGTTGGTGTAGTTTTTATTTTACGAATTCTAATTAGATTTTTATTAATCAAAGCTTCTAAAAAGCAAACTAACTGAGGTGTATGTCTTCGAACGTTCTATTCCCACAAATGGTAAACTCAATTCTAAAGTTCTGGTTTTAAATCAAAGCTACGAACCGCTTTCTGTTTGCAATATTCGCAAAGCTGTAATTCTTATTTATTTGGGTAAAGCAGAAACCATTTTAAATGATGAAAGAAAAGCTTTGCACTCCGTTGGAAGAAGTTATCCCTGGCCAAGTGTGATTCGTATTAGCAATTTTATAAAACTTCCGTACAAAAAGGTTGTACTTACAAGAAAAAATATTTTAAGAAGAGATTCTTTCAAGTGTGCTTATTGCGGAAGAGCTGATATTGCTTTAACGGTTGATCACGTTTTTCCGAGAGCGCGCGGCGGTGATGAATCTTGGGAAAATCTTATTACTGCCTGCACTGTTTGCAACAATCGTAAAGGCGATAGAACGCCTGATGAAGCAAAAATGAAAATGCTTTTTAAACCTTTTAAGCCAAGCCATATTTTGTTTATTAAAAATGTAGTTGGCAGGCTTGATGAACGCTGGAAACCTTATCTTTATCTTTCCTGAAAATTACACGCTTTATTATTATCTTTCGCTGTAAAATTTTTCACAATACTTTTATTGGATGACTAAAAAACGAATACTTAGCGGAATGCGACCTACAGGCAAATTGCACATCGGGCACTATGTTGGCGCTTTAGAAAATTGGGTTAAACTACAAAATGAATACGAAAGTTTTCATCTTATTGCAGATTATCATGTTTTAACTACAGGTTTGGATACAGGCGATATTTATCAAAACTCGATTGATATGCTGATAGATTGGCTTGCTTGCGGATTAGATCCTGTTAAAAGTCCGATGTTCAGGCAATCGCAAATAAAACAGCATACGGAACTGCATTTAATTTTCAGCATGCTTATCACAACAAATAGACTTGAACGTAATCCAACTTTAAAAGATCAGATACGAGATTTGAATATAGAACATGTTATTTACGGGCATTTGGGTTATCCTGTTTTACAGACTTCGGATATTTTATTGTATAAAGGGAATGCGGTTCCTGTTGGTGAAGATCAGGTTCCGCATGTAGAAATTTCGCGAGAGATTGCAAGAAAGTTTAATAATCAATACGGCGAAGTTTTTCCTGAACCGGAACCACTGCTAACAAAATTTGCACGGCTTTCCGGTTTGGATGGAAATGCCAAGATGAGTAAATCTTTGAACAACACAATTCTTCTTTCTGATGATCCGGAAACTGTAAAAACAAAAATGAAGAAGGCGGCAATCGATCCAAACAAGCAAAGAAAAGGTGATCCGGGAAATCCTGATGTTTGCGTTGTGTTTTCTTATCATAAAAAATTTAATCCCGAAGAAGTGGATGAAATTGAAGCCGGATGCAGGAGCGGCGCTTTGGGATGCTTTGATTGTAAAATGAGATGTGCTGCTAAGATTTCTGAATTTCTTGAACCGATTATCGAAAAAAGAGAATATTACGAAGGCAGAATTGATGAAGTAAAAAATATTTTACACGATGGTGAAAATCGCGGAAGAAAAGTTGCAGAAGAAACGATGAATGATGTACACATAAAAATGAAATTAGGATAATGTATAAAATAAAGTTAGATCAATTTGAAGGTCCGCTTGATTTACTTCTCTTTTTTATAAAGAGAGATGAGTTGAATATTTATGATATTCCAATCTCACGAATTACGGGAGAATTTTTAGAATATGTAAATCTAATTAAACTAATGGATCTTGAGGTTGCAGGTGATTTTATTTTAATGGCTTCCACATTGATGCACATAAAAGTGCGAATGCTTTTACCGCGTGAAGTTGATGAGCGTGGCGAAGAAATTGATCCGCGTGCTGATTTGATTAAAGCTTTACTGGAATATAAAAAGTATAAAGAGGTTGCAGAGGATTTAACATATTTTGAATCAAGCCAGCGTAAGGTAAGTTTTAGAGGTGATTTTTCTGAGGATATAATGGAAGCGCCGCCGGAGTATGAAATTCTATTAAAAAATATTTCAATATTTGATCTTGCAAAAGCATTTAAAAAAGCCATCGAAGGTATTAAGCCACAGGTTGTTCACGAAATAAGAAAAATAAATGTTTCCATCGATGAACAAATTCAATATATATTAAGTCGACTTTTAGAAAAAGGTGAAATACATTTCTTAAGTTTAGTTTATGGAATGAAAGAAAAGATTAGAATCGTAATAACATTTGTAGCATTACTTGAGCTGACTAAAATGGAAAAAATTGGAATCAAAGAATCACC
The DNA here is from genome assembly GCA_039931535.1 of Ignavibacteriota bacterium. Taxonomy (GTDB): domain Bacteria; phylum Bacteroidota; class Ignavibacteria; order Ignavibacteriales; family Ignavibacteriaceae; genus IGN3. The sequence continues at coordinate 508 of JBDTRQ010000474.1, read as the reverse complement.
AGAGTTTAATGATTTTGTAATTTACGGTGTAACAAATGGATAAAACATATACATCAATAATTGAAGCTCTGATATTTTCATCGGATGAACCGATTTCTGAAAACGAAATTATTCGTGCAATAAAAGGAATTGACGGTGAAGAGATTGAAATTAATTCGTCGGATATTCATTCTGCAATTGATGAACTGAACAATAAATATGAAGCGAATGAAAATTCATTCAAGATTAAAAAAATTGCAAACGGATTTATTTTTGCCACCACAGAAATAAATGCAAAGTATGTTGGATTTCTATCTTCAGAAAAATCTAAAAGAAGATTAAGCCAGGCTGCTCTTGAAACCCTTGCTATCATTGCCTATAAACAACCTGTTACAAAACCGGAGTTGGAACAAATACGCGGTGTTAACTCTGATTATATTCTAAACACGTTGTTAGAAAAAAATCTTATAACAATAACAGGCAGAGCAGAAACTATCGGAAGACCATTGCTGTACGTTACAACAACAGA
>JBDTRQ010000473.1:0-2387 GCA_039931535.1 Ignavibacteriota bacterium | reverse complement strand
AACCGCGGCAATTTTAGGTTACTTTGAAGCAGCAAGTACATTGTATGAGTATTCAAATATTTTATTTAATGAGAATGAGTTTTCAATAAGACTTTCGGATATTAGACAAATTCATACATTGTTAATGCGTTATGAAAAACAAGTGGGTTCATTCACTGGTAATTTAGGTGTTTTTAGAAATGAAAATGTAATTGTCAACGAATCAAGATTTACACCTTTAGATTATACTTTTATTAATGAAACAACAGAAGCGTTTATTAAATGGTTAAATAAAAAGATTACTACTGATCAGGTTGATAAAATAAAACTTGCTGCATTAAGTCATCTAATTTTTGAAACAATTCATCCTTTTAGAGATGGAAATGGCAGAAGCGGGAGAATTTTGCTTTCATTTATTTTGATAGGAACCGGATTCATAAATATCGCAATAAAGGGAACGCAAAAATCTGATAGAGAAAAATATTATTATGCAATGGAACAGGGTGATGAACATTTTGAATTGATGCTTAGGAAAATTGAGAAAGGCGAAAAACTTACACCAAAAATTATTGATGATTTTGCAATGCAAACTAATTCATCATTACTCGAACAAATCATTAGTAGTAGACTTGAAGATGGATTAAATAGATTAGGCAGATCCGAGATGATTAGCATTAATGAGGATGCGGTTTTGCCACTTAGAGATATCTCTAAGTTTTATAATTACTCGCAAGATTACATTCGTAATCTTATAAACAAAGGAAAAATCAAAGCTCAAAAAAGAGGTAAACTTTGGTATGTCAGAATAAGAGAAATTGAAAAGTACCTGAAGAGTTTATAGTGTTGAAAATTCTGTAATGAAATTGAGATTCAAAGGAAATCAAAAAGTTTAATAGCAAAAGGGAAATGCCACTGAATTCTTAATTGATAATCCCACCCAAAAACAGTTATTTTTAATCAATAATTTATTTTTTAAACAAAAAACATTGTTGTACTTAAGGGCAACTTATAACATATTTGTTCGTGGATATAAAACAGAAACATCGTACTATAATCTTTTATAAAAATTATTTTCAGAATTTTTTTGTTAAACAAAAAAATAAGGTTAAGGATAAAATTATCTGGACTTTGGAATTGATAGAAGAACTCCAAAGAATTCCTGAAACTTATCTAAAACATATAGAGAACACAGAAGGAATATTTGAAATTAGAGTGCAATTCGGTAAGGATATATTTAGAATATTCTGTTTTTTTGATTCAGAAAAATTAGTAGTTCTGGCTAATGGATTTCAGAAAAAAAGCTAAAAAACACCAAAACAAGAAATTATAAAAGCACTAAAAATAAAGGAAGAATATGAAGACGAAAAAAAATAGTATAATGACGCTGGAGCAGTTCAAAGATAAACATTATGGAAAAGTTAATTCTGTTAAACGTAATCGATTAGATAAAGGTTATGAAGACTTTAAAATTGGCGCTTTGATTCTTGACGCTCGTCTTGAAAAGGGTTTAACTCAAGAAGAACTTGCCGCAAAAGTAGGAACTACAAAGTCATATATTTCAAAAATTGAAAACAATGTAAAAGAAGTTCGTATTTCAACACTTCAAAGGATTGTTGAACTTTGTTTAGACGGACAATTTCAACTAACGATAAGACTTTGAAATGGCTTTTTTATCGGCTGTCACGGTCGTACCGTGGCAAAAATTAAGTAAAGTCACGGAATGGTCCGTGACTTCCCCTAAATTGATTATCCCGCCCAAAAGCAGTAATTTTTCAACTACAATTTTTAATTTTCAGGAATTCAAATGTCAAACGCATATTTCAAAGTACCGCAACCAATAAATGAACCAGTAAAATCTTATAAATCTGGAAGTCCCGAAAGAGAAGTATTAAAGAAAAAATTAGCTGAATTAAAATCAAAACAGATCGAAGTTCCGCTTATTATTGGCGGCAAAGAAGTTAGAACCGGCAATACCGAAAAAATGGTGATACCGCATAATCACAGCCACGTTCTAGGAATTTATCATAAAGCCGGAAAAAAAGAAGTTGATATGGCTGTTGAAGCTGCACTTGAAGCCCGGAAAGAATGGGCAGAAATGCCCTGGGAACATAGAGCTTCTGTATTTTTGAAGATTGCTGATTTATTAGCCGGACCCTGGAGAGCAACAATAAATGCGGCAACAATGCTTGGCCAATCTAAAACCGCTTACCAGGCAGAAATTGATTCCGCTGCTGAACTGATAGATTTCTACAGATTTAACAGTTACTACATGGCTCAATTGATGCAGGAGCAGCCATATTCCGGAAGTGGAATGTGGAACCGTTTGGAATACAGACCATTAGAAGGATTTGTTTTTGCTGTAACACCATTCAACTTTACATCCATTGCAGGCAATCTTCCAACAGCGC
>JBDTRQ010000472.1:0-2944 GCA_039931535.1 Ignavibacteriota bacterium | reverse complement strand
AAGTACTTTAGGTTTACCAGCCCCACTTATTTCATAAGGATAAGAATGCTTTTGTAACCACCGAATTTGGGCTTTTGGGGCGAGTCGATCAGTAAGATCTTTGAGCTCATCTTGTGTTAAAAAAATTAAACTTAGCGCTGATCTGTTTTTCAATTCTTGTCTCTGCGTTCTTTCAATCTGTAATTATTTGTGTACTTATTAATTATAAATCGCGTATCATCAAACGCCTGATTCATCTTTTCACTTTCTATTTTGGATAATGTAATTGTTGAATCAGAAATTGTTGCATCCGGCATAATTACATATTCTTTTCCATTGGAAGTATTTCCTTTAAAAACCCAAGTTGGCAAGTAGTTAACTTCTTTTATCTCAATTTTATTATTCATTAAATCTTTGGTGATATCAATTGTAAGAATCATTCCTGCATCTTTATATCTGTCTTGTTGATTTGAAAAAAAGTTGCCCATTGAATAAGCTACAAAACCAGAATCCATTGTTGCGTTATTTGTTTTGAAAAAATTTACAGGCTGTAAAACATGTGGATGTCCGCCAATGATTATATCAGCACCAAGTTCTATTGTTTTATTTACAACATCTCTTTGAAATTGAACAGGTTCACGTTTGTATTCTTCCCCAAAATGAAAATGAACAAGAACTAATTCAGCACCGATTTGTTTTGCGGATTTAATATCTTTTTCGATTAAATCGTAATCAATCAAATTGATTAAAAAAATTTTGCCATCCGGAATTGGATTACCGTTTGTTCCATAAGAATAAGCGAGAAAAGCAATCTTAATCCCCTTGATTTCAAAAATACGGATTGAATCTCTATCACGCTGTGAGTTATATGTACCAACATAATTAAGATTTCTATTTTCAATCTCATCGATTGTTTTAAGTATTCCTCTTTCTTTTCTATCTAAGGAATGATTATTTGCTGTTACAAGTAAATCAAATCCAATATCCTTTAAAGCAGTTATGTAAGATGCTGGAGTATTGAAAAATGGATAACCAGTATAACCACCATCAGATTTACCTGAAGTTACAGTTTCTAAATTCCCAAAAGTGAAATCTGAAGATTCTAAATATCTTTTTACGTTTCGATAAACAGGTAAAAAATCAAAACTATCTTTTGCAACTTGTGCGTATTGAAATTGAGGTGAATGACACATTAAATCTCCAACAACAGAAATGCTGATAGTAACAGAGCTGTCTATTGAATTAATAGTTCTATTACCGTCATCAAACCTAAAAGATGATGGAGAATTGAAAACGAAGAATGATAAAATTGATAATGTGATTATTGCGATTTTCATACTTTGGATTTATTGAAAAACTAATTTCTTATTTCGTCCCCAACGGGACTTTTATATTTACTCTATTATTTTGTTTATCAACATTTTGTCCCTATCGGAACATTATAAAGTAAATGAATTTAATTGAATTTGAAATTATTTTTTTCTAATTATTACCTTACTAGGATTTTTAATTTTTATTTTATGAAGTCCCTTTAGGGACGTAATATTGTTAATAAACAGTTACAAAAAAAAACTAAGTCCCAGCGGGACGAAATAAAATTATTTGACAGCAAAATTATCTAATACAAAACAAGGCTGAGCCATTTCTAACTCAGCCTTCTTAAGTTTTTGCTACAGAATGCTCTTAAACTTTAGGAGCTTTTCTTGCAGCTTTAACGTCTTGAACGTCATTTCTGATTTCCTGACATAATTTTCTGAGATCGCTTAAGCCTTTGCGTACACGTGTACCTGCAGCAGCTTGTTCTTTCACATAAAACTTTTGGAAATCACCTTCCAAGCTTTGAACGAACTGTACTAATTGATCGAATTTTTCCATGAGAACCTCCTATGTTTGTGTTAATGAATTAATTAATGTTTTCCAGTATTATTTCTGCAATATCTTTTACTGCCACTTCTTCAGATTTTTCGTAATGCTTTACACCGTCCGTCATCATTGTCATACAAAACGGGCAGGCTGATGCAATTGTATCAGCATTTGTATTTATAGCTTCTCTGGCGCGCTCTTCATTTATTCGTCCGCCTTCTTCATCTTCAAGGAACATTCTGCCACCGCCAGCACCGCAGCAAAATCCGCGACTTTTATTTCGTTCCATTTCAATTAAATCTAATCCTGTAACTTCGGATAAAGATTTTCTTGGAGAATCATAAACTTCATTGTATCTGCCAAGATAACAAGAATCGTGATACGTAACATTATGCTTTTCAGATTCTTTTTTCAGTTGGATTTTTCCATCAGATAACAATTCTTCAATAAATTGTGTATGATGTTTTACTTCAAAGTTGCCGCCAAATTGTGGATACTCATTTTTTAATGAATGAAAACAATGCGGACACGCAGTTACGATTTTTTTAACACCATAGCCATTTAAAGTTTCCACATTATCATGCATCATCATTTGAGCAAGATACTCATTACCAAGTCTTCTAGCTGTATCGCCATTGCATTTTTCCTCAGTTCCTAAAATTCTAAAATCAACACCTGCTTTTTGCATAATCGTTGCAAAGGCTTTTGTAACCTTTTTGTATCTATCATCAAATGAACCAGCACATCCAACCCAAAATAAAACTTCACCATCTTTATTTTCAGACATAGATTTAATGTTCATTCCAGCTGCCCATTCTGCTCTATCTGCAGGATTGAAAGCCCAGGGAGTAAAATTTGTTTCCAAACTTTTAAAAACAGGATTCAATCCTGCTGGAAATTCAGATTCAGTTAAAACTAAATCTCTTCTCATATCAACAATTGAATCTAAATGTTCAATCATTATCGGACATTCCTGAACACAAGCCATACAAGTTGTACATTCCCAAAGAGCTATATCTGTTACATAATTATGAACAAGTGTTTTTTCAAAAAGTTCACCTTCAGTTATACCTGCAACAATTAATGGAGCTTTATCCAATGT
>JBDTRQ010000471.1:0-5371 GCA_039931535.1 Ignavibacteriota bacterium | reverse complement strand
GGTGCGCCTTCCGGTTCAGAGCCTACCAACTTAGGATCGCCTGCACCATGCATTTTACCAAATGTGTGTCCACCTGCGGTTAGCGCTACTGTCTCTTCATCATTCATTGCCATGCGTGCAAATGTTTCGCGAACATCAAGTCCAGAGGCAACTGGATCGGGGTTTCCGTTTGGACCTTCAGGATTTACATAGATAAGTCCCATCTGCACAGCAGCTAAGGGATTTTCAAGTTCACGATCACCACTATAACGTTTGTCGCCTAACCATGTATCTTCGTTGCCCCAATAAATATCTTCTTCAGGCTGCCAGATGTCCGCGCGTCCACCGCCGAATCCAAATGTTTTAAAGCCCATTGATTCAAGTGCGCAATTTCCAGCTAAGATCAAAAGATCTGCCCAAGAAATTTTATTACCATATTTTTGTTTGATAGGCCAAAGCAGACGGCGGGCCTTATCTAAGTTAACGTTATCAGGCCAGCTATTAACTGGTGCAAAACGCTGGTTACCTGAACCGCCGCCGCCGCGTCCATCAGCAGTTCTGTAAGTACCTGCGCTATGCCATGACATACGGATAAATAAACCGCCGTAATGACCCCAGTCAGCAGGCCACCAATCTTTTGAGTCGGTCATTAGTGCATAAAGATCATTCTTCAATGCAGATAAGTCAAGTTTCTTGAATTCATCTGCATAGTTAAATTCTGGACCCAAAGGATTGGAAGAAGGAGCATGCTGGTGTAGGATGCCAAGGTTTAATTGATTGGGCCACCATTCTCGAATGGATTTGCCTTTACCTGATTTACTGGTGAAAGGGCATTTGCTCTCATCATTAATATCATCTGGTGTATTTGCCATAATTGTTCTTTCGTTTATTGTGATAGATATTTAATTAAAAATTTCCAATTTAATTTATATCAAACTGTGTTTTAGTTTTAATCATTAAAAGATGTATTGTAACACCAATAGCAATTACAAATAAAATTATTTTAATATAAGTTTCTTCCGTAAGTAAAAATGCTGATAGTTATCAATGTATCCGCCCAAATATCTATGATCTCTTAACCACGAATTAGCTCGTGGAGAACTTTTTACAAAACATATTGACGTTAGGATAAGAAAAATAGTTGTAGGTAAAAGGAAAAGAAAAATTCCAATTACTCCAATTGCGACAAGTATAAAACCGCTGATCATATATAAATATTTTATAAATGGAGAAAGTGGGATCGATTGTTCTTTCATATTAAAACTATACTAAATTTATTGTTCTATTTAATTTACATTAAAGATCGTATTAACTTTTACCGATAGCAAATTGATAATATCTATTATGCTATAAAAGAGATTTATAACATAAAATTTGCATCGAATTCAAATCATTTTAACCAAAGATTTCTTAATTTGCAGTCAACAAAATCATGACGATTACTCAATTAGAATATATAGTTGCAGTTAACAGCTACAAAAGTTTTTCAGTTGCAGCAAATTATTGTTTTGTAACTCAGCCAACCTTAAGTATGCAGATACAAAAATTAGAAGAAGAACTTGGTGTTATGATTTTTGATCGAAGTCGAAATCCAATTTCTGCAACTAATATTGGCGAGCAGCTTATAAGACAAGCAAAAATAATAATTGCAGAACGAGATCGTTTTCAAAATATTATTGAAAATGTGAAAGGTGAGTTTAGTGGAATTTTAAGAGTTGGAATAATCCCAACTATCTCTCCTTTTTTACTTCCGCTTTTCTTAAAATCATTTTTAGATATGTACCCCAAAGTTGAATTGATCTTTGATGAACTTACTACAAATGAAATTGTTGCGGGAATCCATAAATCAACAATTGATTTAGGAATACTCGCTTTGCCTATAAATGATTCCGGAATAATTGAAGAATCACTTTACTACGAACCATTTGTTGCGTTTATCCCGGAGAAGCATAAATTGTTTGTCAAAGAAAAAATTAATGTTGATGATTTGTTCGTTCAAGATCTGCTGCTGTTAAAAGAAGGGCATTGTTTGCGTGAGCAAACACTTAAAGTTTGTAGAACTTCTGAGAAGGAGTGGCGCGATGATCACAACAAAATTCTTTTTGAGTTCGGTAGTCTTGATACGCTAATTAACCTGGTTCAACAAAATTTCGGAATAACTTTACTTCCTTATCTATCTGTAAGATATATGAAAGATGATTCTAAGTTGAAGCTAGTGCGTGAGTTTACCAAGCCAGTTCCCAAAAGAGAAATAGGAATTGTTTACGGTAAATCATTTATAAAAAAACATTTGATACAGGCTTTGAAGAAAGAGATACTTTCTGCTGTACCAAAGGAATTAAAAAATAAAAAAGAAGGATTGATAATTCATTAATATGTTTACAATAAAAAGGAAAATAAATTTTTTTGATTGCGATCCTGCGGGAATAATATTTTATTCCAGGATTTTTGAATTCTGTCATTCCGCGTACGAAGAAATGATTTCTAGTTTTGATTTAAAAGAAAATTACTGGATGAATGATGATTATGTTGTGCCAATTATCCATTCTGAAAGTGAATACGTAAAGCCAATAAAATACGGTGATGAGATTACGATTAATGTTCAGGTTTCTCAATTAAAAAACTCATCGTTTGAGCTTACTTACGTGTTAAAAAAAGAAAAAATTTTATGCTGCCATGCAAAAACTGTTCACGTTTTTGTGGATAAAAAAAGCTGGAAGAAAAAAGAGATGCATAAAAAATTGATTGAAGGATTGGAGAAATTAAAAGGCTAAAATACTTTGCCACAAAATCACTAAAACACCAAAATGCACAAAAAGTTTTCTTAGTGGTTCTTAGTGGCTTTGTGCCTTAGTGGCAATTCATTTTTCTCAACTAAGTTTGTCAGAACATTTTTTTAATTTTATCTCTCTCCAATTTCCCCAAAGATGTTTTAGGAAGTTCATCTAAAAAATAAAATTGTTTTGGAATTTTATATCCTGCTAACTTTTGTTTTAAAATACCCTTAATACTTTTTTCGTTTAATGATAAATCATTTATTACAATTGCTGCTGCAACTTTTTGTCCCCAAGTTTTACTTTGTTTTGCAAACACGCAGGCTTCAATTACTCCAGTAATTTGTTTTAATGCGCTTTCAACTTCAATAGGATTTACATTTTCTCCGCCGGTTACTATTAAATCGTTTCGTCGCGCTTCAATAAATAAATAGACATCGTTATCAACAAATCCCAAATCTCCGGAATGATAAAAGCCATAAATTAGTTTTAAAGATGTTTCTTTTTGATCATCCAAATATTTTTTAAACAGAGAATTTGATTTGATAAGTATTTCTGAATCATCAGAAATTATAATCTCGACATTAGAAAAAACTTTACCAACGGATTGCGGTTTCTCTATAATTTCTTCTGCGGAAATTGCTGTAATCAGTGAACCAGTTTCTGATGAACCGTAAACACGAAATGGTTTCCAGCCAAGTTTATCAGCCTTAAACATCAGTTCATCTTCAACAAATCCACCGCCGATTAATGATACTTTTAATGATTTATCAGGAATAATTTTATCATTAATTAATCTTTTTAACTGAGTTGAAACTAATGAAAGATGAGAAGGTTTATTTTTTACAATTGCATCAGCTAAATGATTTGTTTGTTGTGATTCTGGAATTATGATTGAACATCCATAAAAAAGTGAGCGGCAAATTATTTGAAATCCGCCGATGTGATAAAAAGGAAGCGATGCTAACCAGCGATCACCTTCTTTCAGATCTAAAATATTATTTCCACTTTTAATATTATTTATCAAAGAGGAAAAGGTATGTACAACGCCTTTTGGTTTACCCGATGAACCGGAAGTGAAAATTACTATTGCTTCATCATCTAAAGTTGGAAAAGAAAAATTTTTGTTGCTAGAACCAGAAAATGTGATTTCATTTAATTCAATTCTATTTAAATCTTTTTGTCTCCGATTAGGTGAAAATTCTTTATCAGTAATTAAAAACTTAAAATCGCAATCTTCTAAAATCAAACTAATTTCATCATCAACTAGTTTTGTGTTTAAGGGAACGGGAATCGCTCCTAAGTACCAAAGCGCAATTACAGATTCAATAAATTTTATTTGATCTATTATGAGCAGGGGAACATAAGTATTTTTAGAAATATTATGTTCTGATAAATATTCGGCAATATTTTTTGACCTTTGAAAAAGTTCTTTATAGGAAATTGATGAATCCCATTTCATTATTACAGCCAGATCATCTCTATCCCAAAAATTAAAAAATTTATTTATGAATTTTGTTTGCATTTAACAAATCAAATAAAATTTTATAAAATAATTCCAATTGAAAGCAGAAGACCAAATAGAGCAGAAAACTTTGCAGTGAGTTCTAAAGTTTTATTTAGTTGAACTCCGTTAAATGCATAAATCATTTTAACAAGTGTAATTGCAACCGGTAAAGTTATGTACGGTAGAAATACCCAAAAGTTAAAATCATATTTAAAGTGAAGTAAAAACGGAACGAAGAATGAAACTAAAATAAAAAATACATATTCAAACCTGGAAAACTCTTTACCGAATAAAACCGCAAGAGTATTTTTCCCATTGGATTTATCTTCTTCAATATCACGATAATTATTTACTATTAATATGTTAGTTATCAATCCGCCAACCGGGAGTGAAATTAAAAAAGCCAGTGAATTAAATTGCTGAACATGTAAATAATATGTTCCGACAGTTCCTACGATTCCAAAAAAAATAAAAACAAATAAATCTCCAAGCCCGTTATAAGCCAATGGAAATGGACCTGCAGTGTATGCTAATCCTGCAACAATTGAAAATACTCCAATCCATAAAATTATTAATCCAACCGAATACACGAGATATAAACCAAGTAAAAAAGCTAAAAAGAAAATAAAAAATATTCCCCATTCCATTTCTTTAACAGAAATTAAACCAGAAGCCAAAACTCTTTGAGGACCTTTTCGCTCTTTAGTATCGGAACCCTTTAAATGGTCATGCAAATCATTTGCAAAGTTAGTGCCGATTTGAATAAGTAAAGAACAGAGCAATGCTATGATTGAGTATGCTGGAAAAAATATTCCTTGATAAATTGCTAAAGCAGAACCAACCATAACAGGAACAACTGCTGCGGGAAGAGTTTTGGGTCTGCTTGCTAGTAACCAGGAACTAAATTTACTTTCATTTGTAATCATAATTCTTTCTGATTATGTCATTGCGAACCCGACTTTAGTCGGTTAAAGCAATCTCAAATATTGTAGCGTCATTAAATCAAAAACAGATTGCTTCGCCTTGCTCGCAATGACAATTCTGGCTGATTAAGGCAACTTAGGAAACTTTTTAAAATTTGGTTTACGTTTTTCGTTATAAGCCTTTTTAC
>JBDTRQ010000470.1:0-9465 GCA_039931535.1 Ignavibacteriota bacterium | reverse complement strand
AAAAGATGGACTGTATATAAATATTCACGAAGCCGCATTATTAAATTATCCGGCAATGTATTTAGAAGTTGATCGAAAAACATTTGGATTACGAACTCATCTTTGCCCGGATGCCTTAAACAACAAAGCATATATGCAAACACCTTGTACAACTCCGTGGCGAACAATTATTGTAAGTGATAAAGCAGAAGAAATTTTGTCTTCTAAAATAATTCTTAACTTAAACGAACCAACAAAATTTGAAGATGTAAGCTGGATTAAACCTAAAAAGTATATCGGTATTTGGTGGGGAATGCACGTTGGAACCATGTCCTGGAATTATTCAAATCTAAATAATGTAAAACTCGATCAAGTGAATTGGAAATCACTAACTCCAAATGGAATGCACGGAGCTACAACCCAAAATACAAAACGTTATATTGATTTTGCGGCAAAACATGGTTTTGATGCCGTTCTTGTTGAAGGCTGGAATGTTGGCTGGGAAGATTGGTTTGGTAAATGGAAAGAAGAAGTTTTTGATTTCGTTACTCCCTACCCTGATTTTGATGTTGATGCATTGCAAAAATATGCTGAATCCAAAAATGTAGAACTTATAATGCACCATGAAACTTCTGCATCTGTTACAAATTATGAACGAAGATTGGATGATGCGTTTACTTTTATGAAGGATCACGGCTACAATTCTGTAAAGACTGGATATGTTGGAAAAATAATTCCACGCGGTGAGCATCACGATGGACAATGGATGGTAAATCATTTTACACGTGTTTTAGAAAAAGCTGAAAAGTATAAAATTTGTGTTGATTCACATGAATCAGTTCGTTTAACAGGATTGCATCGAACATATCCAAATTGGTTAGCCGCAGAAGCTGCTCGTGGAAATGAATTTAACGCTTGGAGTATCGGCAATCCACCGGAGCATGAAACGATTCTTCCGTTTACAAGATTTATGGGCGGACCAATGGATTACACTCCTGGAATTTTTCAAATAAAAATGAATTATTATAAACCGGAAAGTAAGTTTCAAGTTCACACAACGCTTGCAAAACAGCTTGCACTTTATGTTACCATTTACAGCCCAATTCAAATGGCGGCAGATTTACCTGAGAACTATGAACGGTTTCCTGATGCGTTTACTTTCATCGAACAAGTACCGGTAAATTGGAGTGATACAAAAATTTTAAAAGCTGAGCCAGGCGATTATATAATTATTGCTCGTAAAGATAAAAATTCGGAGAATTGGTTTGTTGGTGCTATTACAGATGAAGAAGCAAGAACATTTGAGATTAAATTAGATTTTCTGAGTGCTGATAAATATGAGATGACAATTTATAAAGATGCTAAAGATTCTGATTGGGAAAAGAATCCTATGAATTATGAAATTGAAAAATCCACTATCAAAAAAAATCAAACTATAAAACTTAATCTTGCCCCTGGCGGAGGAACAGCAATAATTCTAAAACCAACTAGTTGATTTGATACAAATGCTAAGTTTATGCAGTTCTTTCTACTGCACAGAAAGAGTTTTTTGTACAGATTCATTTATTAAAGTTGATCTAAAAGCCTATGATTCATTTTATTTTATTTTACTTATCTTTACACCAACGATTTACTTCTTGTTTGCGGATTTAATTAATTCCGATCCAAATCATAGTAAAAGAAATTAAACTTGCCCGAGATACTAACAATTAAAGTAGTTGATATTCCAGCCAGTAAAATCTTCACAAGAGAAATCACAAATTATATAATATAAATTTTTTAGAAAGTTTTTAAATGAATTCGTTTGAAGAGTTAGGTTTAGATATAAATATATTAAGTGCAATTAAAGAATTAAATTTTGTGAATCCAATGCCGATTCAGGAAAAAATAATTCCAATGATGTTAGAAGATGAGCCTCAGGATATTATTGCATTGGCACAAACAGGAACGGGTAAAACTGCTGCATTTGGTTTTCCAATCATACAGAAAACAGATACAAATTTGAAACAGGTACAATATTTAATAATTGCACCAACACGTGAACTTTGTTTACAAATCGCTGATGACTTGAAAGATTATGCAACGCATAGTAAAGGTATTAAAATAGCTGCTATCTTTGGCGGTTCAAGTATGGATATGCAAATACAAAAAATTAGACAAGGCGCCCAAATTATTTCTGCAACTCCGGGCAGATTAAACGATTTGATAAATCGTGGTGTAGTTAATTTAAGCAATGTAAAAGCTGTTGTTCTTGATGAAGCAGATGAAATGCTAAATATGGGATTTAAAGAAGAGCTTGAAGCAATTTTAGAAACTACACCTAAAACCAGAAACACATTTTTATTTTCAGCTACAATGCCTAATCCCCTGCTTTCAATCGCTAATCGTTATATGAAAAATCCGGTAGAGGTTACGATAGGAAGAAAAAATTCAGGCGCAGAAAATGTTGAACACATAAGTTATCTTGTTCACGCTCGCGATAAATATCTTGCCTTAAAAAGAATTGTAGATTTTCATCCAAATGTATATGGAATTGTTTTTTGCAGAACACGGCAGGAAACTAAAGATGTTTCTGAAAAACTCATGAATGATGGTTATGATGCAGATGCACTTCACGGTGATCTTTCTCAATCACAACGTGAAGCAGTTTTAAACAAATTTAAAACAAGACATTTAAGCATTTTAGTTGCCACCGATGTTGCAGCGCGTGGATTGGATGTTGATTCACTTACACATATTATCAATTATGATCTTCCTGATGAATTAGAAATTTATACACACAGAAGCGGAAGAACAGGTAGAGCCGGCAAAAGCGGAACATCAATTGTTATTGCAAACCTAAAGGAGAAATACAAACTTAATACGATCGAAAAACAGCTTGGTAAAAAATTTACTGTGCTGCCAATTCCATCAGGAAGAGAAATATGCGAGAAACAACTTTTCCATTTGATTGATAAAGTTGAAAAAGTTGAAGTCGATACAGTGGAAGTTGAACCATTCCTTCCAAAGATTTATGAAAAATTAGAGTGGATGGATCGAAATGATCTAATACAAAAATTTGTTTCCATTGAGTTCAACAGATTTTTAGAATACTATAAAAACATGTCTGATCTTAACAGTCCAAGCGAAGCAAAGTTTAAAGATAGAGAAAGATCATCACGCGGTGGAAGTAACAGCAATTACACACGATACTTTCTTAATCTTGGTGTTACCGATGGCTTAAAACCAACACAGTTAATTGGGATGATAAATGATTTCACGGGAATGCGTGATATTGAAATCGGTGAAATAGAAATCCTAAAAAACTTTTCTTTCTTTGAAGCGGACAGCAAGTTTCAAGATGAAATAATGAAGGGTTTTAACGGACAGAAATTAAAGAAACGAGATATAAACTTAGAAGTAGCCGAAAAAAGACGTGGCGGCGGAGGTGGCAGCAAACCTAAATTTAATTCGGATAGAAAAAGTTCTAACGGATTTAAGAAATCAGGTTTTTCAAGGGATAAAAAAGAGTTCGGCGATAAAAAAGATTTTGGGCGTAGTAAACGTTTTTCAAAAGACAAAAAGCGATAAATATTTAAAGAAAAGGGGCTATCTCAAAAACCTATGATTGTCAGTCTGAGCGAAGTTGAAGACTACCATTTTATTAGAAATTCACACTACGACTTCGCTCAGTGTGACTGTAAAAGTTACTTTTGAGATAACCTCTTCTTGTTAATTAGTAATTCAAATTCAAAATTAAATTTTATTTAAAGTAAACATTATCAACCGAGTTTACATCAGGAATTAACTCACTTCCCAAAATTACAGCATCATAATTTTTAACTCCATCAATCTTTAATTCGATTGTATCTTTCCCCAATTTCCAAGCATCCGCTGTTTGATAGAATTCTTTTACAACCTCGTTCTTAAACATAACCTGCAGCTTTATTGGCAATGGAAGATTTCCGATATTTTTTATTTCAACAACTATAGAATTCTTCTTTGATTGAATTTTTGAAATCGCAAGATCAGGATAACCGAAATTATAAAACCATGATTTCCAGAACCAATTCAGATTCTGTTTAGTAACTTCATTAAATGTAAAGAAAAAATCTGTGGGAATAGGGTGTTTACCATTCCATCTTTCCATGTAAGCCTGCATCGCTTTTAGGAAAAGTTTATCACCTAAAGTTTTTCTAAGAATCTCATAAGCATTTGCGGGCTTATTGTATGCGGATGTTCTATATGTTCGATAACTAATTGTTGGCGATGGAATCATTACTGGAATATCAAATTCGTTACCAGCAAATTCTTCATAACTTTTAATATATCTTTCTCGTGGTCTATATCCTTCGGCAGTACGTTCTTGAAAATCAAACGGAAGCATCACTGCCCAGCCTTCATCCATAAAAGGATATTTGCGTTCATTGGTTCCCATATAAAATGGCAGATATTGATGGCACAACTCGTGCGATGTTAAGTGAACTGTTTCTGCTTTAGTACTCGCACTTCCATTATTTACGATCATCGGAAATTCCATTCCGCTTGAGCCATTAAAAACGGTTGCGGATGGAAATGGAAATGGAACTGCGGGCATTTCATAAGAAAAATATTTTAAAGCTTCTTTTGCATAAAATGCAACGTCAACAAAATCTTTGCTGGATAGATTATAAACTGCTGCGCAATAGACTCTACGATCAGAATTATGTTCGGGTTTAAAACTTACAGCATCCCACAAGTAATGATCACTTATTCCGATGGCAAAATCTGGAACATTATCAGCTTTAAATTTTAAAATATAAAAATCATTTTCAGTTTTATAAATATCTTTTGCAGCCAAATCTTCTTTCGTAATTATTCTAACCACAGCATCCGATTTCCAAGCAGATTCATATCTATCCAAATATTTTTGAGTTAGTATCTCTTCTGGATTCTGCCAAACACCTGTAGCCCAAATTTGAAATCCTGCTGGGATTGTAAACTCAACGTTGTAATTATTAAAATCATTATACATTTCCAGTGTTCCAGAAAAATCTAATTTGTCCCAACCATCAATGTCATCATAAACAGAAATTTGCGGATACCAGTATGCAATAAACATTGTTGTAGAATCATAACTGCCGTAACGGATTGATTGAACTGCAGGGATTTGTGTTTCCCAATCGAATGAAAGTTTTAATTTACTATTTGGCGCTAATTTTTCGGTAAGATTTAATGTTAGAATTGTTCCGGAAATATTTACTAAAGATTTATTTGTGATTTCAATTTCTTCATTTCCCACATTTAATTTTTTTAATTGAACTCCATTATTTATTGCATTTTCATCCAGATTAATATCTCTTCTTGCATTTGGTTTGCTTATGTTATGATATAACCTAATCACAATTTGAGATAGAGAATCACTACAATTATTGTAATAAACTACCTCTTCTGAACCTTTAAGCAATTTTGTTTTGGGATCTAAATTAACTTTTATATTATAATCAGATTTGTTCTGCCAATAATTTTTACCAGGTGTACCATCAAATGATCTTGTGCCGTTTTTATATGAAGGTTTTATATTTAATGGAATCTTTAATTCATTTTGTGCAAATGAAAATGAAGTAAGTGAACAAATAAAAAGTGGAATTAAAATTCGTTTCAATGTCTTTCCCTTTCATCATTCAAAAAGTGTTTGATTATTTTTATTTAACTTATTTCGTCCAAATCTATTGTATGCTAAAGCTGTTGCTTCTCTTCCACGTGGTGTTCGCTGTATAAATCCCTGCTGAATCAAAAATGGTTCATATACTTCTTCAATCGTTCCTGGATCTTCATTAACAGCTACTGCAAGTGTGCTCAATCCAACAGGTCCGCCATTATACTTATCAATTATAGCAAGGATGATATCTTTATCCATTTCATCCAAACCGAACTCATCAACTTCCAAGGCAGTTAAAGCTTTTTTAGCAATATCCAAATCGATAATTTTTTTATTATCAAAATCAGCAAAATCTCTTGTGCGTCTTAATAACCTATTTGCAATTCTTGGTGTGCCTCTGGATCTTTTTGCAAGTTCAAGTGATGCATCAAAATTAATTTTTAAGTTTAAAATATTTGCAGAACGATTTACAATTTTATTAAGTGTTTCACTATCGTAATAATCCAAACGAAACTTAATTCCAAATCTATCGCGTAATGGTGATGTTAACATTCCGGCTCGTGTTGTTGCACCAATCAAAGTATATTTTGGTAAACTTATTTGAACTGAGCGAGCGTTTGGTCCGCTTTCAATCATAATATCTAACTTATAATCTTCCATTGCAGAATAAAGATATTCTTCAACCACAGGACTAAGTCGATGAATCTCATCTATAAATAAAACAGAATGTTCTTCTAAGTTGGTTAGTAGTCCTGCAAGATCACCGGGTTTTTCTAATACCGGGCCAGAAGTAATTTTTATTTTAGTTCCTAATTCATTTGCAATTATATAAGCAAGTGTAGTTTTACCGAGTCCGGGAGGACCTGTTAGTAGAACGTGATCTAAAGAATCTTTTCTTTTTTTAGCGGCGGAAACAAATACATTTAAGTTATCAGTTATTCGCTTCTGTCCGGAAAAATCTTTTATAAATTGCGGACGAAGAGACTGATCTATTTGTTTATCTTCTTCCAAAGGTTCTGGATTTGTTGTATTCGATTTTCTCATCTTTAAGTAACAAGTTGTTTATTTCTAAATTTTAATTTGTTAAGTAAAATTACCATTAATCCCATCAGTGTTACCATTATTACTGCAAAAAGTATTGTCGGCATAACCTGTAGCGAATTAGCATAAAGTAATGATAAACCAGGATTCCACGCGCTACCATAAATTATCATCAAATGAACAACATAAATTAGTAATGTATTTCTTCCCACAAGAATTATAATCCTTGGCATAGACTCAATCTTTTGTGATATGTAAGAAACCAATGAATTTAATACTAATACAAACCCAACTCTAAAAAAGATAGTTTCAAGACTGTAGGAAGATTGATCAGAATGATAGTTAAAAAATTTACTTGCGATAAAAACTACTACTTCTAAAGCAAATAATAATGTGCCGCCAATTATTGCAAGACTCAAACTGAACTTGTTAGTTTTAAATACCAAAGGATTTTTGGCAAGATAACTTCCTAAAACTCCACCCAAAACAACATAGCCAGCCCAGGGAAACAATGGAAATAGTGAGCCGCTGCCATCGTAAAAATATCCTGCAATTGGCCGCGGTAAAAAGTTTATCCAATTAATTTTTTGAAAGAATGGTGTTGTAATAAAAAAGACTAAAGCAAACAATGAAAAAATGATTGTATCACTTAATTTTAATTTCTCTGCTAAGAATGCTGCAACCATTACAAACAGAAGTCCAAATCCAATAAGCTGCAGCACATCAACTGCAAAAAATATATATAGTCTATCCTGCGTAACGCTTGAAAAATCAAATATCGTATATGTGGGATATCTTAATAAATAACCGATTGAAACGAGAAGTAAAAATCTAGAGAAACCCTTTTTAACTCTTGGATTTTTTTCAAATGGTTCATTAGCAAGCCTAAAAAGATAAGTAAAAACGGTACCGGCAGTAAACATAAAAATCGGAGCAGTCATTCCCCTCATAAAATTCCATAAATAATATAGAGTATATTGGTCAGAACGAAATTCAGGTGCTAGCAAGGCATCAATACTGTGTCCTTGCACCATTTGAAATACTGCAAAAGCCCGCATTAGATCAATAAAAATT
This sequence comes from Ignavibacteriota bacterium, assembly GCA_039931535.1. Taxonomy (GTDB): domain Bacteria; phylum Bacteroidota; class Ignavibacteria; order Ignavibacteriales; family Ignavibacteriaceae; genus IGN3. The sequence goes on along the minus strand of JBDTRQ010000470.1, from coordinate 1,751 downwards.
ATTCGATGTTTTTTTTCGCTTCGAACCATAGTTGATGAAATATTTTCTTAAAGCCTAAAATAACCAAATGAAGCGTAAACAAAAAAGCTCCGATTAATATTTAATCGGAGCTTAATTAGATAATTTTATGAGCTAATGTTTATTTAGTTCATTTATTTTTTGTCCTCATCAACAACTTCATAAGAAGCATCTTGTACATCACCTTTATCATCAGCAGGTTTTTGCTGCTCTGCTTGTTGATCCGGAGCAGGCTGATCTTGAGCGCCAGGCTGAGAATATAATTGTGCTGCAACTTCATTCCATACTTTATTTAAAGATTCTGTTGCCGATTTGATTTGATCAGTATTATTAGTTGCAATTGCATCTTCAACTTTTTTGATTTCAGTTTCTAATCGGGATTTAACATCCGCGGGAACTTTATCCTTCAATTCATCAATTTGCTTCTTAGTCTGGAATATTAAACTATCCGCTTGATTTCTAACTTCAACTGATTCTTTCTTTTGTTTATCTTCAGCAGCATGTTCTTTAGCTGAGTTTTTCATTTTTTCTATTTCACCCTTGTCCAATCCGCTTGAAGAAGTAATTCTGATACTTTGTTCTTTACCGGATGCTTTATCTTTTGCTCCAACGTGTAAAATACCATTTGCATCAATATCAAAAGTAACTTCAACCTGAGGAATTCCTCTCGGTGCAGGTGGAATTCCATCCAAATGAAATTTTCCTAAAGTTCTGTTATCTGCCGCCATTGGTCTTTCACCTTGAAGAATGTGAATTTCAACAGAGGGCTGATTATCTGAAGCAGTTGAAAATACTTCGCTCTTTTTTGTTGGAATAGTTGTATTTGATTCGATTAGTCGAGTCATAACACTACCAAGAGTTTCAATTCCAAGTGAGAGCGGAGTAACATCCAATAGTAATACATCTTTAACATCACCTGCTAAAACACCACCTTGAATTGCTGCTCCAATCGCAACTACTTCATCAGGGTTAACGCCTTTATGCGGTTCTCTTTGGAATAAATCTTTTACTAACTGCTGCACCATGGGTATTCTTGTAGAACCACCAACAAGAATTACCTCGGCAATGTCTTTTGGATTAACGCCTGCATCCTTCATAGCTTGCTCACAAGGTGCTTTAGTATTTTTAACCAAGTCATCAATTAATTGTTCAAACTTTGAACGAGTCAAATTTAGATTTAAATGTTTCGGTCCATCCTGTGTTGCAGTAATAAATGGAAGATTGACATCTGTAGATTGCGCAGTTGATAATTCAATCTTTGCTTTTTCAGCAGCTTCTTTTAAACGTTGAAGTGCCATTGGATCTTTTCTTAAATCTATACCTTCCTGCTTTTTAAATTCATCTGCAAGAAAATCAATTAAACGCTGATCAAAATCATCGCCACCTAAATGTGTATCTCCATTTGTCGATTTCACTTCAAACACACCATCGCCAAGTGCAAGTACGGAAACATCAAAAGTACCACCGCCAAGATCGTAAACAGCTACTGTATGATCGCTTGTTTTTTTATCAAGTCCGTAAGCTAACGCTGCAGCAGTTGGCTCATTAATAATTCTTCGTACAACAAGTCCTGCAATTTCTCCTGCATCCTTTGTTGCTTGTCTTTGAGCATCATTAAAATATGCAGGAACTGTAATAACGGCTTCTGTTACTTCCTGTCCAAGATAATCTTCAGCGGTCTTTTTCATTTTTTGAAGAATCATTGCGCTAATTTCCGGCGGTGAATACATCCT
>JBDTRQ010000469.1:0-8309 GCA_039931535.1 Ignavibacteriota bacterium | reverse complement strand
ATTTTAACACATATTGATGACGCAACTGAAGAAGTTGTTAAAGTTTTCTTAAAAAGTATTCTTCGTTCTGTGGAGAGAGAACGCTTTATAACCGCTTTCGATGGACTTGAGTTAAAACAATCCACCTAAAAATCCGCTTTATTAAAATCCCACAATATGCTATATTTGGCACACAATTTTTACAAAATGGCAGACAAAACTATTTCAATTAAATGACAAGAGAAGAGTTTAAAACAAAAAACGGAATTATTGGCAAATCAAAAGAAATTAATGATTTGGTTGAAATAATTATGCAGGTTGCTCAGTCCGATATTTCTATTTTGATTAACGGCGAGAGCGGAGTTGGCAAAGACGTGTTTGCAAAAGCCATTCACAACTTTTCAAATCGTTCCAACAAACCTATGGTTGCTGTAAACTGCGGTGCAATACCCGAAGGAATAATTGAAAGCGAATTATTCGGACACAAAAAGGGTTCGTTTACAGGTGCAGTTGAATCTCGTAAAGGTTACTTTGAAATTGCGGATAGCGGCACATTATTTTTAGATGAGATTGGTGAACTTCCATTAACAATGCAAGTAAAGCTTTTGCGTGCAATCGAAACAAAAGAATTTATGAAGGTTGGTGCAGAAACTTTAAGCAAGGTTGATGTAAGAATTATCGCTGCAACAAATAAAGATTTACAGCGCGAAGTTGATGCAAGAAGATTTAGAGAAGATTTATTTTTTAGATTGAAAGCTGTTTCAATTAATATTCCGCCGCTTAGAAGGAGGAAAAATGATATTGAAGAACTTGCAAAGCATTTTGCAAAAGCTTACTGTGAAAATAATAATATTGAACTGCCATTAATTACTGATGGTGCGATTGAAATTTTAAATAATTATACCTGGCCTGGTAACATTAGAGAGCTTAAAAACACTATCGAAACCGCAATTGCATTAAACAGGGGAAAAGATTTAAGCGAAGAAATGTTTACAGAGTTAAGATCTGATTATATTGATTTTGATGAGAAACGAAATCTGCCTGTGTTCTTAAGAAAATCTCCTGAAGATGCCGACCGTGAATTAATGTACCGCGCACTTTTCGAAATTAAAAAAGATATAATGGAATTAAAGGATATTATTACTCATCGTTTTAATGTTGAAGATTATAATCGAAAAGAAAATGACGATGAAGTTTTATCCATAAGAGAATTAGAAAAAGATGCGATCGTTAAAGCATTAGATAAAACAAAAGGCAGTAAACGTAAAGCAGCAAGATTACTAAACATTAGCGAACGAACTTTGTACAGAAAATTAAAAGAATATGACATTACTGAATAAAAAAAATAAAATATTCTTAATCGCGATTTTAAATTTATTGTTTGTTGCATTAACCTCAATTAATTTTACATCGTGCTGTGCGTATTCTTTTACAGGTGCTTCGGTTCCGGAACACTTAAAAACAATTGCAATTCCAATTGCAGATGATAGAAGCGGTTCCGGTGAGCCTGGTTTAAGGGAAAACTTAACACAAAAGTTAATTCAAAAATTTATTGATGATAATACACTGCAGGTTTCCGAGCGTACATCTGCAAATGCTCTTTTAGAAAGTTCAATCGTTTCACTTTCTGATGCGCCTGCAATTGTTTCCGCTGGCGAAAGCATTACATCAAGAAGAGTAACAATCGGAGTTAGAGTTATTTATCGCGATCTTGTAAAACGCACAACGGTTTTTGAAAAAACTTTTTCAAATTACAGTGATTATCTTTCGAGCAATCCAATTGAAGGCAGAAAGACAGCTATTGAAGAAGCACTCGACCGAATTAGTGATGATATTTTGCTTGATACAGTTTCAGGCTGGTAATAAGAGAGGATATTTTATTTAGATGGAACAAGCAGTTTTAATTGGATATTTCTTTTCACTTTCAATCCTATTTCTATTTGGCTTGCACGGTTTTGTTATGATGTATTACCATCGAAAGTATGGTCATAAAAATCCCGTACCGGACAGTAATTATATTTTTGATAAACTTGTAACAATTCAATTGCCGCTTTACAATGAAATGTACGTTATCGAAAGATTGATTGATTCGGTTTGCGAAATTAATTATCCAAAAGATAAACTGGAAATTCAAGTTCTTGATGATTCAACTGACGAAACAACAGCCATTGTTGCTAAAATTGTTGAAGCAAAACAAAAATTAGGATTTGATATTGTTCACATCAGAAGAGGTTCGCGAGAAGGATTTAAAGCCGGTGCGCTTAAAGAAGGAATGAAAATTGCCAAAGGTGAATTCATTGCAATCTTTGATGCAGATTTTATTCCGCAAAAAGAATTTTTAATGAAAACACTTGCTCATTTTACTGATGAAAAAGTTGGAATGGTTCAAACGCGATGGGAACATCTTAACGGCGATTATTCAATCATAACAAAAGCACAGGCACTTGCACTTGATGGACATTTTGTAATTGAGCAAACAGTTCGTAACAAATCAGGTTTCTTTATAAACTTTAATGGGACCGGCGGCGTTTGGAGAAAAAAATGTATTGAAGATGCAGGCAACTGGCACGCTGATACACTTACAGAAGATTTAGATTTAAGTTATCGTGCACAGCTAATTGGATGGCGATTTGTTTTCTTAAAAGATTTTACTTCGCCTGCAGAGTTACCATCTGAAATAAATTCTTTAAAAGCTCAGCAATTCCGCTGGACAAAAGGCGCTGTGGAAACTGCAAAAAAAATTCTCCCGTTAGTTTGGAGATCAAAAGTACCCATGAGGGTAAAACTTCAATCAACTTTTCACTTAACTAACAATTTAGTTTTTCCATTTATTCTGCTTGCAGCAATTTTAAATGTTCCATTAATATTTATAAAGAACAGCGGAGCACATGAAGTTTATTTTGCAATAATGTCTTTGTTTGTACTTGCATTTGTAAGTTCATTTTTGTTTTATATGTATTCACAAAAAGATATTCGCACAGATTGGCGAAAGCGCATAGTACTTTTCCCATTATTTATGGCTGGTAGTATGGGCTTGGCTGTAAATAATTCCCGCGCAGTGTTTGAAGGATTGATGAACAGAAAAAGTGAGTTTGTTCGTACGCCAAAATTTAAACAGGAAAGTGGAAAAGATACTTTTGTGGGAAATAAATATTTAAATAAAAAACTTGGTCTTTCTGTTTTTGTTGAAGCTGTGCTTGCTGTTTATTGTTTTATCGGAGTTCTCTCATCAATTTATTTTATGGAACTTGCTTCAATTCCGTTTCAGGTTCTGTTTACTTTAGGATTTTCATTCATAGCTTATACATCAATTAAACATGCTTACGCAGTAAAGAAAATTCAATGAGCAGTAATCAATACTATGCATTCAACCAAAAAGCAAGTTTGATTTATGAGTACAACAATAAATCACCATTGTTTGCTCGTGTTGCTGAAAATGAAATAGAAAAAAATAATATTGATGAGGCAATAAAAATTTTAACGGAAGGTTTAACAAATCATCCTGATTTTTCTGTTGCTTATTTTCTTCTCAGTAAAGGTCACACTATAAAAGGCAATTACGGACAAGCATTAAAGTATTTAAAAAAGGGAAGCGAACTAATTCACTCGCCAAAAACATTTGATTATTACTTACGTGAAATTGATGCTGTAAAAAAGCAAAGACAATTATTTAATGTGTCGCGCTGGGCTGATTCTGCAAATGAAAAGTTTTTAATGGTTAATCCTGAACAAGTAAACAAATCAGAAAATGAAAATCCAACTGAAAGCATTGAAGAAACACTTAATAAACTTACTGCCGAAATTGAAGGCGCAACTCAAACCGTTAAAGAAGCAAAAAAGAAAATTGAAGAAACAAAACCAAAAACTTTTTCAAACAATGATTTTATTGTTTCCGAAACTCTTGCAAAAATTTATATAACCCAGGGTGAGTTTAAAGAAGCTATCTACGTTTACAAAAAACTAAAACAAAAAAATCCTGAAAAAGAAAGTTACTTCGATTCAAAAATTGCTGAGTTGAAAGCAAAGTTAAACAGTTAGTTCTACCGCTTGTATAGGTTGCGTTATTGATATCTCGCAGTATCGTTACAAAATTGATTTATAATTTCTTGCCTGATGTAAAATCCTATGTACAAGAATTGAATTAACCTCTATCTTGTAAAATATTATATAGTTTTGAACGATTAAATACCTGTAACCAAGATTTTTTATTTCTTCATCTCTCGGAATTCTGCCTAACAATGGATTTTCAGATAACAACAGTAAATCCTCTTCAATTTTATCAGCAATATCATTAGCGGCTTTAACATTATCTGCGGCAATAAAATTAATTATCTCGGAAAAATCTTCTTCGGCAATCTTTAAAAATCTAATTTGATAATTACTTTTGGGCATTAATGTTATTTCTGATATTATCCATTACTTGTTTTAAAGTTCTACCTTTATCGCCATCAGCTTTTTGATTTTGTGCGGCTGAAAGTTTAGAAAGAAGATCAATTTTTAATTGTAATTTTGAATAATGTATCATCGACATAACAACCAAATCACCTTCACCGTTTTTTGTAATAAAAATTGGTTCGTTTGATGTGTGTGCTAATTCAGAAATCTCGTTAGATTTGTTTCGTAAATCTGATATTGGTTTTATTATTGGCATTGCTGCTCCTTTGTTTTGATGTCAAAATTATATCATTATTATGATAGATGCAACAAAGCAAAAATATCACCAATCTCGTGTAAATTTTTAATCTAGTTTTAGATACAGATAGTTATAAAAAGAAGAATGCACATTCAAATCAATTGATGTTACATAAAATCATTTTCAGTTCAATTCATATAATTAATTTACTGCATACTTTTTTATTACCTTTGTACTATGATTGATACAACTAAAAGCCAAATTTTAACCAGAGAATTCTATATTCGTCCCGTTCTGACTGTGGCAAAGGACTTGCTTGGTAAAGTGCTAGTAAAGAAAGATGGGAATCGTGTTTTAGCCGCAAGAATTATTGAAGTTGAAGCATACGATGGAAAAATTGATAAAGCAGCTCATACGTATATTGGCAAAACAAAACGTAACGAAGTTATGTTCAATGAAGGTGGATATTTATATGTTTACTTTACTTACGGCGCACATTTTTGCTGCAATGTTGTTACAGGTAAACGAAATCATGGTACAGCAGTTTTGATTCGTGCTGTTGAGCCGTTACGCGGGATTAATAAAATGATTGATAACAGATTTGGCAGAGTTTTGAAATTAGAAAAAGAAATTTATAATCTAACAAGCGGACCGGGAAAAGTTTGCAAGGCTTTGGGAATTAATAAGGAACATTATGGTTATGATTTAACAAACAGTAATATTTTTATTGTCGATCAACCAAAACTCAAAAAAAATATGATTGGTATCTCTAGAAGAGTTGGAATTACAAAATCTGCTGATTTTCCTTGGAGATTTTTTGAAATTGGAAATCCGTTTTTATCAAAATGATTATAGAACCAAAAAATATTTTAATTGTTAGAACCGATAGAATCGGTGATGTTGTTTTAACTTTACCATTAGCAGGATTGATTAAAAAACAATATCCAAATTGTAAAGTAAGTTTTCTCGTTCACGATTACACAAAAAACATTGTAAGCAATCATCCTTTTATTGATGATGTAATTGTTCTTAAACATTCTGATGGCAAAGATAATTTTTTTGAAAATTTAAATCTTGTTAAGCAGAAAAAATTTGATACTTGCGTTATTGTACGCACAAGTTTTTTTCTTGCATTGGTTATTTATTTAAGTGGAATAAAAAATCGTATTGGAACAGGTTATCGCTGGTATTCTTTTCTTTTTAATCAAAAAGTTTATGAACACAGAAAAAATGCAGAGCGGCACGAACTTGAGTTTAATGTAAATCTTCTTGAAAAATTAAATATCAAAAACAATGTTGATGAAAACAATGTTAGATATGATTTGCAAGTTGATGAGCAATCATTACAAAATGTAATTAAATTTCTTTTGGATGAAAAAATTGATTTGCAAAAACCAATTGTAATTGTTCATCCCGGCAGCGGCGGAAGTTCAATCGATTTGCCAATAAATAAATTTACTGAGCTTGTAAATAAACTTGATGATGATAATTATCAAATAATTATTACTGGGAGTAAAAATGAAATTGAACTTTGTGATAAAATTAAATCAACAAGTAATGCAAAAAATCTTTCGGGCAGATTTAGTTTAGATGAAATAATTGCATTGATAAGTAAATCTTCAATGTTTATTTCAAACTCAACAGGACCAATACACATTGCAGCGGCACTTGGAAAGTTTACAGTTGGTTTTTATCCGAAAATTGTTTCTTGCTCTAAAGAAAGGTGGTCGCCTTACACAAATAAAAAATTGGTGTTTGAGCCAAATATAGATTGCAAAAATTGTACACGTGAGCAGTGCGAAAAATTAAATTGTATGGACTCAATCGACATAACAAAAGTGTACAACGATATTAAAAATGTTCTAAATAAAAATCAGGAGAAGTAAATGAAATCCTTTATTAAAATAAATTTGATTACGTTAATTCTGTTTATAACGATGATTGCTTTGTCATCCGTTATGGCGCAGAAGAAAGATGAATTTCGTAAAATTGAAAACAACGCATTCCGCGAAGGTGAAAAACTTACATTTGATGTTAAGTACGGTTTTGTTACTGCCGGAGTTGCATCGTTTGAGATTCCTAAAATCAAAAAGATATCCGGTAGGGATGCATACCATGTTCTGTTTGAAGTAAATACAGTTTCTACCTTTGATAACTTTTTTAAAGTGCGAGATAGATACGAAACATACATTGATGTTGAAGGAATTTTTCCATGGAGATTTGAACAGCACATACGTGAAGGAAATTATTCAAGAGACTTTTCTGCTTTCTTCGATCAACGAAAAGGTAAAGCAAAAACCAGCGGCGGTGAGTATGATATTCCTAAATATGTAAACGATATTGTTTCTGCATTTTTCTTTGCAAGAACTTTGGATTACACCGGATTAAAAGTTGGTGATAGAGTCCCTTTAAAGAATTTTTATAAAGATAAAGTTTACGATCTTGATGTAGTTTATCACGGCAAAGAAATAATTGAAGTAGAAGCCGGAAAATTTGAATGCTTAATTGTAGAACCTCTTGTGCAGGAGGGCGGCTTATTTAAAAACGAAGGCAGCATAATGATTTGGCTAACAAACGATGAAGCAAAAATACCAGTACGAGTAAAAACAAAAGTAGTTGTTGGCGCAATCAATTCAGATTTAACAAGTTACAGTGGTGTTTATGGAAAGATGACTTCAAAAAGAAAATAAAATTAAATTTTAAATTCCCGTAGCTCAGCTCTCCAGAGCTGAGATTGTGGTCCAGAATAAAATGAAGTACAGAAATTTTACAGTAATATTATTAAAACAAAATCCCAATCTCGGGACGGAGTCCCGAGCTACGAAAACAAATTCCCGTAGCTCAGCTCTCCAGAGCTGAGATTGAGGTCTAGAATAAAATGATGTACAGAAATTTTATATCAATGTAAATAATTAAACCCCACACTCGGGACAGATTCGCCGCGGCGAACCGAGCTACGAAAACGCATTCCGTAGCTCAGCTCTCCAGAGCTGAGATTGGGGTTTAGAATAAAATGATGTACAAAAGATTTATTGCAATATTAAAAAATAAATCATAAAGTCGGGACGGATTCGCCGCGGCGAACCGAGCTACGGTAAATAAATAATTTATAACAACATGCCAACAAAACGACATTTCCACAAAAGAAACTTACCGCATCTATACTACAACGAAGGCATATACTTTATAACATTCAGACTGTACAACAGCATACACCCGATTGAACTTTTAAAACTCCAGAAACTTCAAAATGAAAAATCCGAAACCGAGCGACCAAAAATATTCAAAAAATATGATGCACTTCTCGATAAACCATATAACGATATTAAATATTTATCAATCACCGAGATTGCTGAAATATGTAAAAATTCAATAATGCATTTTGATGGTAAAGAAATTGAAGTTATTTGTTTCTGCATAATGCCAAACCACATTCATCTTGTATTTGAACTTATCGATAAAGAAAAACTTGTTGGAGATATAGTTGCATCAATTAAAAAATATTCCGCAAGACTTGCGAACAAAGTATTAAACAAAACCGGCAAATTCTGGCAGGCAGAAAGTTTTGATAGATTAGTTAGAGACGAAAAAGAATTATACAACATAATTAAATATGTTTTGCTAAATCCCGTTGCAGCAGGATTGGTTGAAGATTATAAAGATTGGCCGCACACATACTGCAAAAAAGAATATATGT
>JBDTRQ010000468.1:0-1627 GCA_039931535.1 Ignavibacteriota bacterium | reverse complement strand
CAATTAAAGAATATATTACTGCTGCATCAAATGCTTTAGAAGCAGGATTTGATGGTGTTGAAATTCATGGAGCTAATGGTTATTTGATAGAACAATTTTTATCTCCAATTAGTAATCTAAGAAAAGATGATTATGGCGGCAGCATAGAAAAACGCTGCTGGTTTCTGCTGGATATAGTTGAAGGTGTATCAGCGGCAATAGGAAAAGATAAAGTTGGAATTCGTTTATCACCTTATGGTGTTGCCAGCGATATGACTTATTATCCTGAAACTAAGGAGACATTTATTTATCTAGCTGAAAAGTTGAACGATTTAAAAATACTTTATATCCATTTAGCTGATCACAGTAGTTTAGGCGCGCCGGTAGTACCTCCTGAAATCAAAACTATTATCCGAAACAAATTTGCGAATACACTAATTCTTAGTGGCGGATATACATTCGAAAGTGCAGAAGCTGATTTGAAAAGCGAACTGGCAAACCTTATAGCATTCGGAAGATCTTTTATAAATAATCCTGATCTGGTTGATAGATTTACTAACGGTTGGAAGTTATTGAAAGAATTGGATATGAATACATTTTATACACCAGGTGAAAAAGGATACACTGATTATCCTCAACATCCAGCAATAGATATGTTGGCACCTGTACCGGAAAGTATCAGAGAGTAATAAATTATTAAAGGAGAATTATCATGTCATTAGTTACACTTATTATCGTTTTAGTAGTCGTTGGAGTTGTGCTTTGGCTTATTAACAGTTACATACCGATGCAGGCAACAATCAAAAAAATCTTAAATGCGGTTGTAGTTATTGTAGTTATTCTATGGTTATTGAGTGCATTTGGAGTGATTGGAAGCCTTGATACTATTCGCATCGGGCGATAAAGAAAAGTTTGTTCTCTTCATTCATAATGGTGCTTTAGTTTTATTAAAATGGAAAGAAGAAAGATTGCGGGATATTATATTAAATCACAAAAATGTTTCTAAACAATTTATAAGGTGAATCATGAAAATTAAATATTTCATATTAGCAGGTCTATTGCTAATTACAGGATCATTCTTTTCCGGTTGCGATAACCGAGACAATGCCAAGGACAATGTTGAAAAAGCAAATCAGGATATGATTGATGCGCAGGTTCAATTTGAAAAGGAATGGCAGCAATTCAAAAGCGATGCTGAACTAAGAATTAATTCTAATCAGAAAAATATTGATGATTTCAAAGAAGCGATGAAAAATACAAGCACAAGGTTTAAAGCCAAATATGAAAATCAAGTGCTTACATTAGAACAAAAAAATATCGAGCTAAAGAAAAAATTAAATGACTTTAAGTATGAGAGAAAAGAAAATTGGGAAGAATTTAGAAAAGCATTTAATAATGATATGGATAGTGTCGGAAATAATCTTAACGATATTTTCTCAAAAAAGAATTAACAATTAATTAATTGTTAAAGCAGATGAATATGGCGATAGCAGTAACAATATCAGATGGTGAACGTTTTATAATACTTGATGCATCTGATACGGAGAAACAAAATTATTATATCCTAAATATCGCCAATATTCAAATTGTAGATCCTGCAAATAAAAATTCTTATAGGCCTTAATTCTGTAAAACAACATTGCAAAGA
>JBDTRQ010000467.1:0-8299 GCA_039931535.1 Ignavibacteriota bacterium | reverse complement strand
AAAAATATCCAAAAACAAAATTGGAACCGATAATTTATTATTCAATCGGTGATGCACAATTCAATATGGAAGAATATGATTTGGCGATTGTTAATTATGAAAAAGTGTTATCACAATTTCCATCATCGCAATATGTTTTTGATGCTGTAACCGGAATTCAATACAGTTATGTTGCAAAAGGAAATCCTGAAAAAGCTGTAGCGTTCTTGGGAGAGTTTGTTTCTAAAAACCCAGGCTTAAGTTATGCAGATCAATTGTTATTTAAGAAGGGTGAAATTTATTACAGCTTAAGACAGTACGATAAAGCAAAAACTGAGTACAGGAGTTTTACTTCTTCATATCCAAACAGTAACCTTGCACCTGATGCTTATTATTGGATAGGAAAGAGCGCACAAAATCTTGGACAAAATGAAGAAGCTATTGTAAGTTTTGATAAAGTAATCAGTTCATTCAAAGATTCTGAATTGGCTGCTTCAGCAATTCTGGAAATGGGATCAATTTATCGGTCATCAAAAAATTATGATGCTGCAATCGGTATTTATGATCGCGGAATAAATGAATTAAAAAAATCACCAAAAATTCCTGAGTTTCAGTACAATAAAGGAATGACACTTCTAGAAAAAAAGAATTTTCAAGATGCTTATACTGTTTTTGAAGATGTAGTTATCTATTCTCCGGGAACGGTGTTTGGAGATAAATCAAAATTTGAATTAGCGTTAATTGATATAGCTGCTAAAAGATTTACGAATGCTGATGAATATCTAACAGCTCTTTCAGAAAACAGAAGTGATGAATTGGGTGCTAAATCACAGTACTATCTTGGTCAATCATTATATGATCAGGGAAAATATAAAGATGCAATTACATCGCTGGTTAGAGTAAGAACTGTTTACTCCCGCTATGAAGAATGGCTGATGCGATCATATTTGCTGCTCGGCGATTGCTACGTTAAACTGAATGATAAACGAAATGCTGCTGAAATGTACAGAGCGGTTGTTACTAAGTACAGCGGTACTCCGATTGGAGATGAAGCGCTTCAGAAATTGAGGAAAGTACAATGAGATTAAAAATATTTTTAGTAATCATTTTTTCATCGCTTATTGGTTTTGCACAGGATGATAAATCGAAAAACCCAAATGTTGAATTGCCCGATTTTGTAATTACTGGTAAAAGCCAATTAAACATTAAAAAAGTTGATAAGATTAAACCTGATTTTGTTTCATCCGTAAACGAAGATTTTATCAAACCAAAATATTCTCCCGAAGAACTTGAGATTAGTGATTTTTCCAATCCATTAAAAAGCGATATGGGTTTTTTAAACGATGTAAGTTTTTATAAAGGCAACATTGCGGCTGGTGTTGGTTTATATACTATCCCAACAGTAAACGCTAATTATGCGCATCCTTTTACAAACGGAATTTTAGAAGGAACGTTTAACGGCGATTTTATAAGAGCCTATGAAGATAACAGCGACCGTTATAGCACAAGACTTGGATTTAATTTTACCTATTGGTCTGATATTGATGGTGAAGTTTTTCCGGGAACACAGTTTAATATTAATGGCGACTATGGAACTACGAGCTATAAATTTTTTGCTTCAGATAATCCGGCAGAAAAACGAAGTTTAAACTACGGCAAGTTTGTTGTTAATATTAAAAATGATTTTACTAAAAACTTTCTTTTCAATTTAAACTTAACTGATAAGGTTACTAACATCACTCAAGAAGTTTATAAAGAAAATAATTTACGATTCAACGGCGATGCGCTTTTAAAATTTCCTGTAGTTAATGTTGGTGCAGCAATTGATTATCGCAACCATTCAATTACAAATCTTTTAGGGGATAACTCTGGAAAAGATTTTCTTTTACTTAGACCAACTGCAGGATTATTTTTTACTAAATTAATAAAAGGAACTTTTGGCTGGACATTTTCTCACAGTGCCGGCGAAACTTACAATGCAATTTATGCTTCGGTTGCTTTAAAGTTGGATAAAAATATTACACTGTTTGGCGAGTTTGCTCCAACCGCTGAATTTATTAGTCCGGGCAGCTTCGTAGTAAAAAACAATTACTTTAATGTTGATAGCATCGGAAGTATTTATTGGGAAAAGAGCAATGCATTAACTGCTTCAGTAAAGTATGAGTTTGATAAATATTTTCAGATTGACGGGGGATTAAAATATTATTCTTCGGATGCGTACCCTTATTTTGGCGCTTCATCAGATTCAGGAAAATTTGATTTGCATTACGTCGATATGAAAAATATTAGTCCGTACGCAAACTTTTTATTTTACCTTGGACCCTATGGTGAGTTTTACAGTTCGATAGAGCTATCAGATATTCGCGATACTGATGGAAATCAAATTCCGTATATGCCGATATTTAATCTTAACGCATCTTATAGTTATAAATTTAAAAATGGATTAACTTCGATAGCGCGAATGAATTATCAATCTAAAAGATTTGCAGATATTAAAAATGAAATTTCAATCGGTGATTATTTTGATTTAGGTTTATCATTTATATATTCATTTCAACCTAATCTGGATTTAACTTTAGATATAAATAATTTGCTAAATCAGAAAAATTATTTATGGAATGGATACCGAGAAGTTCCATTAAATGTTATTGTTGGTATTAATTATCGTTTATAAAATCTAAACTATAAAGTTTAATATGACCAAAGCAGAACTAATAAGAAAAGTTGCAAAAAACGTTGGCGTGCCGGATACGGATGCTAAAATATTTTTTGAGTTATTCTTAAAAAGAATTTCAGCGATTGTAGAAATTGGTCAATCAATTTTTGTTAAAGATTTTGGATACTTCCATTTGATAAAAGGCAGTATTAAAAAACCTGTTTTCAGTTTTAAGGTTAATGAAGTTTCTGAAGAGGCTGTTGAACTTATACTTTTTTCTGAAGATAAAGATTTGAGAAAATCTGATACCAAAGGATTAGTTTTTAATATTCCAAGTTTTGATGAAGAAGATTATCATCCGATAGATTCTACTTTTAGTTTAAGCATTGGCAAGCCGTTAATTCCTTTGCGCGGAGTTCCGTTTGATAATATCTTTATTCCAACTTCTGGTTACGAATACAGACGATTGATTGAATCGAAAGTTGAAAAAATTATTGCTGAATCTGAAATTGCCGAATCTGTAGAAAATTTCCCAACTCTTGTTATTGATGCTCGTTCGTATAATTCTAATCAGGTTCAATTGCAGTGGGATGATAAAGCAATTTTGGATGTTGATAGTGCAGCTTCTATTGATGAAACTACAACTGAAACAAAAACCGAATTAAGTGAATATGAAAAACAGACTAACGAACTTAAAAATATTGCTTGGGATTTTGGTGAAGATTTATCTAAACAAATTGAAGCTGAATCAATTCTTGATATTGCTGATGAGCGAATTAATATGGATTTGAATCAACCTAAAGTAATCGAAAAAACTGAAACAGTTGAAACTCCAGAATCAGAGATAAAATTTGATTATTCAAATTCAGAACAAGAAAATTTAATACCGGATAAAGTTGAAGATGAATTACCTGAATTTGTTGAAGATATAAAACTTGATGAATCATCCGAGAAATTAAATGAGTTGTTGGAAAGCGAAAATGAACCAATTGAAATATTTAAAGAAGAGATTCTTGAACAAAATATTTTAGAAAAATTTGATACAGATATTGATGAACACATTGATGAACACATTGATGAACAGATTAATGAACAGATTAATGAAGTTGTAAATAAACCATTGCCTGAGCCGGAAGTTGAAGAGACAAAATCAGAAGTAATTAATAATCTTTCTTTAGATAATGATCCATCTGATGAGGAGTTTTGGAAAAGCACTTCTAAATATTTTGAGCCTTATAAACCAGGTTCAAATAAAGATGATGATGAAGAAATTGTTGAAGTACAATCTGAAATTGAAAATGTACATCCTTCTGATGATATAAAATTAGATTTGAATTCCGAACAAGAAATTGAAGATGAAACTGCAGATGAAATTATTTTAAATAACGATAAAGTTAATGATGAAATTGGTACAGAAATCAGAAATGATAACCAAGAAGTAAAGGTGGAAGAAGATAATATCGAAGAAAATGTAGAGCTTGAAAAATCAACGGAACAAAAAGCAGAATATTTTGAGCCTGCTAAAAAAAGAAACTTAATTTCATTTATTGTATTTCCTCTTCTTGTTATTGGATTGTCTTTAGCACTTTATTGGTATTTAGAGTTTTATAAAAAAGGTAATGTTACAATAAAACCAAAACAGATAGTTTTAAAATCGGAGAATGCAAAAATTGTTCAGCGTAATTTTGATATTCCTGTAACATATCCATATCCGCCAAAGATTAATGAAACAACAATATCAGAAACTGTAACTCCCAATACTGATGAGCCTATTGTTCAAAAGAATGAAATAAACGATAAAAAGATTGAAGATAAAAAACCTGAAACAAAAACAGAAGTAAAATCTGGAACTAAAGAAAATATAATACCACCGGTTGTTGAAATTAAAAATCCTGTTAAAAATATTGCAACAACGGGCAATGGTTTAAATGTAGGAAATAATATTTTTAAGTATGATAATTATTTTGTTGTGCAGGTTGCATCATTTCGTGCAAGTTCAATTTCGGAAAATGAAGCAGGTAAATACAGGAACAAAGGTTACAATGCGTTTGTAGAAGAAGCCGAAGTTCCAAATCGTGGTAAATGGTTCAGAGTGCGCGTTGGAAATTTTGCAACTAAAGAAGAAGCTCAAATTTTTGTAGATAAAAACATTAGATAATTAATTCAATCAAAGGATAAACATGAACTTATTAGATATTTTTTTAAAAGGCGGATTTATAATGTGGTTGATTCTTGCCAGCTCTATTGTAGGGCTTGCGGTTTCGATTGACCGTTTTATTATGCTAAGAAAAGCAAAAATTAATGTTCCCGCTTTTATGGTTAGGATAAGAGGATTTATAAAAAAGAAAGATATTTCCGGCGCAATAAGTTATTGTATGCAGGAAAAATCTCCTGTTGCAAACATTGTACGCAAAGGATTAAAAAAATATAAATACGGACACGATAGAGTTAAAGATGCAATTGAAAATGCAGGCAGCCAGGAAGTAAGTAAATTGGAAAAGGGTTTATCCGTGCTTGCATCTGTTGCAGGTATTGCTCCGCTTTTAGGATTTCTTGGAACTGTAACGGGCATGATTCAAGCATTTATGACAATTCAGGATTTAGCCGGCGCAGCAAATCCAAGTGATCTTGCTGGTGGAATTTGGGAAGCCTTAATTACCACAGCATTTGGTTTGATAATTGGTATTCCTGCTTTAGCCTTGTACAATTATTTTTTAGGTGCTGTAAAAAAATTAGTCGGTGAAATGGAAACTGTTGCGAATGATGTTATTGATGTTATGCAAGAAGGTGGAAAAGATGAAGCAGAAATTGATGACGAAATTGAAATGGAATTATAGGTTATAAAATGAAATTTAAATTATCTAAAGAACCTTTAAGTATTTTCGCCTATTCCTCTATGACTGACATTGTGATGCTGTTGTTGATTTTCTTTTTGCTTACATCACAGTTTGTAATCCAAACAGGAGTAAAAGTAAAATTACCTGGTTCAAAAATGAATGAAAAATCCCAGCAGTCTTTGATGGTTGTTACGTTAACAACTGCTGGTGAAGTTTTTGCTGGAAAAGATGTTATAACTATCGATCAACTGCCTGCAAAACTTGGTGAGATGAAAGCTGCAACAAGTGAGGACAATCTTATTATCCGTGCGGATAAAACAGTTGCAATCGATCTTGTTATTAAGGTTATAGATGCGGCAAAGATTTCTAACATAGAAAAGTTTACAATCGAAACTGAAAAAGAAAAGCTGTAATTATGTATTTGTCAAATCAACAAGTAACGCGAGTTTCATACTCGGCTTCAGTAATATTTCACTTGATATTACTTATACTTTTTCTTGTAATTTTTATTCCTTTAAAATATACAAAGGATAACGCGGTTGAACTGTCTTTTGGAATTTTAGGAGGCACAGGTTCTTCGGGTTCAGATGGAGTTGCTTTTGATGAAGTATTAGAAAAATCTGAATTGAAAGAACAAGACATGACAAAAGATAAAAATCTTGAAGTGAAAGAAGTTGAATTACCGAAAGCAAAAAACACTGATGTTAGTGATGTAAGTCCTGCACAAAAAGATAAGGAAGTAAAAAAAGAAACCGTAAAACAAACCGAGCAGCGCGAGAATAACAATCAAACCGGAGATAAAAAAGGGAATCTAAATAAAGGAACAGGTGAGTTTGGTTTTTATTTTGAAGGTGGCGGATTAGGAACAAGAAAAATACTTCCCGGTTATCCGCTTCCGTCTTATCCAGATGGTGTTAATAAAGAAATTGATATCAGATTAAAATTTACAATAAAACCTGATGGAACTGTTGGTTCAATATTTTTATTAACCAAGGCTGATACAAGATTAGAAAATGCTGCAATAAATTCTTTGTGGCAATGGAGATTTGAACCGCTAAATTCAAACCAGGTTCAAAGTGATCAAACAGCGGTTATTGTTTTTCCTTATCGGCTGCAGTAGGTTCTTCGTTGTAGTAGAATTTATAAAAAAAGTATTCTGCTAATGTTAGTAATGCTAACGAAAAGGTATCGCGGTCAAATTGCATCCCTAATCCTTTTGGTTCCATAACAAGTTTTGCAATCATTCCGGTTATTGTCCAACCAACTGCAAAAAGAATTCCGATCAATGCAATGTTTTGGAAACCAGAAGCAAGATTATCATCCTGCCATTTTTTTGTAAATACAACTAATGCAAAGATTAAGTGAACGAAAAAAATAAAAGCTGTTATCATTTTTTTGATTCATCCTCTCTCAATTTTTTATTTGCCAAACTCAAACCAAGTGCGCCACCAATCATACCAAAAATAGAATTTGTAATAAAGTTACTTGAGAGCATCATTAGTAAATAGATAAATGAAAAACCGCTCTTTTCAATTTCTCTTGCTGTTGATTTGATGAGTCTTAAGGATTCATCTACCATTGCACCTAAATTCCATTGTCGAATTGTTAACTCAATTTCAGGTAAGTTTTGTACAAAATCATTTGATTTAGTGAAATAGGTTAAAAGCATCTCAAACGCTGTGATAAAAATTGTGGCAAAGAGTCCGGTTAAAAATCCAAATCCTAAAGATTTTCCTAAAAGAATTTTTTCATTTGATGGATTAATTTTTTTATCTAATAAAATTGAAATTGCAGCAGCACCAGGAACCAAAAGACAACAGCTAAAATTTTTTATTCCCGGTACAGTTGAAAGAACCGCAGCAGCAAAGCCGCAAACTAAAGTTGGAAGATATTTTTTATAATTCATTTATTTTTTTGTTCTGTAAAAAGTAAATTTTCAATCCCGCCCAAAATATATACAAATACGGCTGAACCGAAAAGAAAGCCCGTGAATGCGGAAGCAAATTTGTTGTAGTTGTAAATGTTAAAAGTTAAAAGAGTAACATCAATAATTATCGGGATTGATAATAAGTAAAGATAATTTGTTTTTAAATTGAAGTGATGTTTGTAAAAAATCAAAATTAATGAACTAATAAAAGCTCCAAAATAAATTCCCGAACATCTTGCACAAACCAAAAAGAGTACATTGTTGCAAGCAAAAGATTTTGTGGGATTTTGATGACAGACATTTGAATAAATAATCTTTTGAAACGGATAGAAGGGGAGTAGAAAGTTTATTCCCAAGCACAGTGATAGAAAACCAATAATCCAAATTGTAAGTAAAAAGAAAAGTGAAATTCTAAAAGTTCTTCTTTTTATTGATTGAGATTTGAACAAAAGAATTTCAATCTACCTTATTAAAGATCAAAATATCTTTTGTGTCCAAAACATAAAGTTTATCATTCATTAATATTGCTGAAACGATATTTGGTAATTCATCATATCCTGACAAATTGAATTTGCTAATTTTTGAGTCTATGGATTTTAAATTTGTATAATAAATTTCATTGTTAGTTGTTATTACAAGCTGATCGAAAAGAATTCTAATACTGTTTAATTTTTTACCAATGTTTATGATGTTAATTCCATTCCCAAAATCATCAAAAACAAAAACATCTTCATTATCAATTACATAAATTTTGTTTGATGATGAGATTGCAAGTTTAGTTGGTTTGGAAAGTTGGTAAATGCCGGAATCAAATCCGCCAAAACTTATTTTATAATTACCATAAATATCAAACTTCATTACTCGTTTATTTTCGGAATCAATAAGATATAAATCACCTTG
>JBDTRQ010000466.1:0-5526 GCA_039931535.1 Ignavibacteriota bacterium | reverse complement strand
ATGCAGTGCAGATTGTTTGGAATGATGGACATAATACCGGAATCTATGAATATAAGTTTCTAAAAAATTTTTCTGAGAAATCAACGATTTAAAAATGACACTCCCAAATCAATTAACAATTCTCAGAATAGTTTTAACTCCGATTTTTTTATATCTCTTTTTATCTAAAGATCCCTTCTTAATTCAAATTTCATTAGTAGTCTTTTTTGTTGCAGCATTAACTGATTGGTATGACGGATGGCTTGCAAGAAAATTTAACTACATAACCGATTGGGGAAAATTTTGGGATCCGCTTGCCGATAAAATTCTTACATCTACTGCATTTTTAGGTTTTGTATTTGTAGGATTACTTGAGATGTGGATGGTTGTTTTAATTATTTTTCGTGATTTAATTGTTACATTATTAAGACTTTATGCTGAAAATAGAGGTTACAATTTTGTTACAAGTTATTATGCTAAATGGAAGACCGTTTTGCAAATGATATTTTTATATTACCTGCTTTTACTTTATGGTGGTTTGAACACGATTGAAATCTATTCCGGAAATGAAAATTTATTTAGTCAGTTATCAAACAAAAATCTTATTTATGTAATTATGCTGGTGATTACTATTATCACTGTTCACTCGGGTGTAACTTATCTTTTAAAGAATAAACATTTAATCAAAAAGCTATTTAATGAAACAAATAAACTGGTTTGAAAAAATAATCGGTTCTGCTTTTTATACAGGGTATATTCCAATTGCTTCAGGAACTTTTGGGAGCCTTATAGCCATTGCAATTTATCTTATCCCTGGTTTTGAAAAACTTGAAATAATTATTCCAGCAATAATTATTTTTTTTATTTATGGACTATTTGTTGCATCAAAATTTGAAATAGTTTACGGTAAAGATCCATCTCAATGTACCGTTGATGAAATTGTTGGAACGTGGATTGCATTGATCGCATTACCAAAAACATTTTTAATAATTTTAACATCATTTTTAATTTGGCGCATACTCGATATTGTTAAACCGTTTCCGGCAAGAACATCAGAAAATCTAAAAGGTGGATTAGGAATTATGACTGATGATGTTATTTCCGGTTTTTATACTTTAATTATCCTTCATCTTGTAGTTTACACATTCGGAGTTTACTAAAAATGAAAGCTTATTTGATATCTATTGGGGATGAATTATTAATTGGGCAGACCATTAATACAAATGTTGCGTTCATCGGTAATCTTCTTTCGGACATTAATATGTCAATAATTAAATCCACTGTTATCGGGGATGAGATTAAAACAATTTTGGATGAACTTGAATTAGCATCAGCAAGAGCAGATTTGATTATCTGCACCGGTGGGCTCGGGCCAACTCGTGATGATATTACGCGAAGCGCATTCGTTCAATATTTTAAAACAGAATTAGTTTACAATGTTGAAGTTATTCAAGATATTAAAAGTATGCTTAAACGAAGAGGCAAAGAATTAAAAACGACTCACGAAGATCAAGCAATGGTACCAAAGGTTGCAGAAGTTATTAGAAACGAAAATGGTACAGCGCCCGGTTACTGGATCGAAAAGGATAATAAGATTTTTGTGGTTATGCCTGGTGTGCCTTATGAAATGAAAGCAATGATGACAAATCACGTTATACCAAAGTTGATTGAAAGAAACGTGAGAACTAAGGAGTTTATAAAAAAAGTTACACTTCAAACAACGGGTTTACCGGAATCTGTTTTAGCTGAGCGTTTGGGTGATATTGATGAATTGTTAAATGGTGCTCAATTAGCTTTTCTGCCTAATCAATACGGCGTTAGATTAAGAGTAACAGTAAAATCTGATGATGAAGAACAAGTAAATAATCAACTTTTAGAAATCGAACAAAAAATTAGAAATAAGGTTGGCAGATTTATTTACGGCAGAGGTGATGAAAATTTAGAAGAAGTTGTCGGCAGATTATTGAAAGAAAGAGTTTTAAGAATTTCAGTCGCAGAATCTTGCACAGGCGGTGGGTTAGCAGATAGGATTACAAACATTAACGGCAGCAGCAGCTATTTTGAACGCGGTGTTGTAACCTATAGTAACGCTGCTAAAGTAGAGCTGCTTAATGTTGATGAAGATTTGATGATGAAAAAAGGTGCTGTATCGCAAGAAGTTGCAATGCAAATGGCTGAAGGAATTAAAGCAACAAGTGGTGTTGATATTGGTATTTCATTAACGGGAATTATGGGACCAACTGGTGGAACAGATGATAAACCTGTTGGAACTGTTTTTATTGGATATTGCGACGATAAAGTTTGCACGGCAAAAAAATTTCAATTTGGTGAAGATCGTATCCTGAATAAAAACAGAGCAACTCAAGCTGCGCTTGAAATGATTAGAAGAAGTTTACTTGGAATTGCATTTGAAGAATAGACTTTTTATTTCACTCAATTTACCCGATAATGTAATTGAGAAAATAATAAGTTTGCGTGATACTGATTGTAAAGATGAAAAAATAAAATGGGAGCCGAAAGAGAGATTACATTTAACAATAAAATTTATTGGTGATGTTTCTGATGAAGTAATGGATAAGATTTCTAAGGATTTATTTTTCATTACAAATTATACTCGAATTAAATGTTCAATTAATAGGTTTGATTTTTTCTATCGTGATGGAAAGCCTTTTATTCTTTGTGCTGAACTAAGTGTTGATGACGATCTAAATAAAATGATTTCTGAAATTGATAAAAGTGCTGCAAAATTTTCTATCCCCATTGAAAAAAGAAAATTTAATCCACATATAACTTTATTGCGGATTAAAAAACAATTAGAAAATAACTTTGTTCACAACTTCAAAAATTTTACTTTTGAACGGATACTTTTTAATGCAACATCAGTAACGCTTTTTAAAAGTATTCTGCATCCGGAGGGATCTGAGTATATTAAAATCAAAAATTATAAACTTAAAGAATTGGAGAAATGATGGCTACTGATAGAGAACAAAAAATGAAAATTATTGATGAAGCGATTGCCGGTATAGAAAAAACTTACGGCAAAGGCGCAATCATGAAACTTGGAGATGGAATTGTAAATGATATTGAAGCGATTCCTACAGGAGCATTGTCTTTAGATATTGCACTTGGCATTGGCGGCGTTCCACGGGGAAGAGTAACGGAGGTTTATGGACCAGAATCAAGCGGTAAAACTACTTTATGTCTTCACATAATTGCTGAAGCACAAAAGATGGGCGGACTTGCTGCATTTATCGATGCTGAGCATGCGCTTGATGTTAACTACGCAAAACGTCTTGGTGTTGATACTGCGAATCTTCTTATTTCACAACCAGATTATGGTGAGCAAGCTTTAGAGATTACTGATACTTTGGTTAGAAGCAATGCACTTGATATTATTGTTATTGATTCTGTGGCTGCACTCGTACCGCGTTCTGAAATTGAAGGTGAAATGGGCGATGCAACAATGGCAGTGCAGGCAAGATTGATGTCTCAAGCTTTAAGAAAATTAACAGGTGCAATTTCAAAATCAAAAACATCAGTTATTTTTATCAATCAACTTAGAAGCAAAATTGGTGTGATGTTCGGAAATCCTGAAACAACAACAGGCGGTAATGCACTTAAGTTTTATGCTTCGGTAAGAATTGATATAAGAAGAATAGCCGCTATTAAAGATGGTGAAAACGTAATCGGCAACAGAACAAAAGTTAAAATTGTAAAGAGTAAAGTGGCTCCACCTTTTAAACAAGTAGAGTTTGATATTTTATACAACGAAGGTATCAGTAAAACTGGCGACTTACTTGATATGGCAACGGAACTTGGAATTATAAAAAAAGGCGGCGCATGGTTTACTTACGGTGAAGATAGAATTCAAGGCAGGGAACAGTTTAGACAAAAACTTATTGAGTTTCCTGATATGTATAAAAAGATAGAGATTGAAATAAAAACAAAACTTGGTTTACCGGGATTTAAATCTGATACGCCTGTTGAAGAAAAAACTGATGGAAAACCAACTGATGAAAAACCAAAAGGTAAAAAGAAATAATTAAAGGATCAGATATTATTAGATGAAAATCGATAGAGTTGTTAGAAAAGATGAAAAAAATGTTTCAGTTTATTTTGATGATGGACAGCGATTAATATTATCCGAAGATACTTTTTATAATAGCGGTCTTAGGAAAGGCGATGAAATTTCCGAAGACCGCTTTCCTTTTTTTGTTGAACAAAATATTCTTTATCACATCAAACAAAGGGCGTTATCATTTCTTGGAAGGCGATTTCATTCAGAGAGGGAATTACTATTAAAACTTAAAACTAAATCGTACGATGAAAGATTAATAAAACTTGTTCTAAATGATTTAAGACAAAAATCTTTTATTGATGATCAGGTTTTTGCAAATCATTTTGTTGAAGAAAAACTTAAAAAGAAAAATTGGGGAAAAAATAAAATTCGTGCTGCTCTTTTTAATAAAGGTGTTTCAGGTGCAATAATAGATGAAACGCTTTCCTCATTTGATTCACAGGAAAACCAAACTGATGCTGCATTTTTTTTAGCTAAAAAGAAATATGAAAATCTAAAATCGAGAGAACAGGATGAAAGAAAACTTAAACAAAAAATTATTTCTTTCTTGTTAAGCCGTGGATTTGAATATGAAGTGACTTCTGAAGCTGTAAATAAAATAATCAAACAGGATTTTGATTAGCGGGTTTCATTTTGTTCTCAAGTTTGTTTACAAAATTTTTAATATCTTTATTTTCAATATGATCTAAAGCCTCTTTAACTGAAAACCATTTTCGCTTTCGAAGATTTTTTTCAGGATATTCCTTTAATTCCTTAGTTACCTCCATAGAAAAAATTCTTACATAAGATTGGTGAGTTTTCTTTTTTAGTTCAAAAGCTCCAAGCTCCACAGTTTCGTTTTCACCAATTACACCGGCTTCTTCGTATGCTTCTTTTTTTGCGGATTCAAATGCGGTAAGGTTAAACTCGATATATCCTTTTGGAAAAATCCATCGTTGTTTTTTTATCGAAGTGATTAATAGAAGTTCAATACTCCCATTTGCAATACGATAGGGGATTACACACGATTGTTTTAAATCAAATTCAGGTTTATCTATTTCTGCCAAAAATCTGCTTATCTTTTGAATAAAAATTAATAATTGAACTTAGAAAAATTTCTAAAGCAATATAAAATTTTGTTTTAGTATATGAAACATTTCTGAATTTATTCTCAAGTAAGAATCTCGCTCATTCATATAGTAATTCTCATTGAAAATGTAGAAAGCAATCTTTAACTTCAACACTAAGAATAAAAGGAATCTGAAATGAACAAAAAGCATTCTGAAGAAAAAATTATTTCTGCGTATGAAAAAGCTGCGAATGAAGGCATCGATCCAAGATGCATTCCACAACGGTTAGAAAGCCCGGCTCCTCAACACGATGAAATTGTTTATCCAGATTATACTATGGAAGAACAAGTTAATTGGGAAATTCTTTTCAACCGTCAAATGGAATTGTTAAACGGAAGAGCTTGTGAAGAATATATTGAA
>JBDTRQ010000465.1:0-2878 GCA_039931535.1 Ignavibacteriota bacterium | reverse complement strand
GCGAGATTCGAACTCGCGGTAGAGTTTAACCCCTACGACGGTTTAGCAAACCGTTGGTTTCAGCCACTCACCCACCTCTCCAAAGCTGAAAAATAGCAGGGCAAAGATAGTATTTTACCGCTAATATTAAAAATATTTCTTACCTATTAGCAAATTTTTTATAAACTAAAACAATAATAAAAAGAACAAAAGCTGTTGCAACTGCCATTGGCCCGCTAGAAAAATCCAGCTTAAATGCTAATAGTAAAGATATTGGTGGAAGAATTGCTCCTACTAATATCGCGATAATAAATACTTTTATCACACTTTTACCAAGCATAATACCTATTGCAGAAGGGATTATTAAATAAGCAAATGTAAAAACATCTCCAACAAATCTTGTAATTAGTGATATTCCGATACCAACAATAAGATAAAAAAACAGCAGCCAAAACTTGGATTTTATTCCGTGTGCATCCGCAGATTCAGGATCAAATACTACAAACTTTAACTGCTTTTGAAAAACAATAAATACTGATATAACTGCAAAGGCAATTACAAGAAGACTGTAAAACTCTTTGGACCCGATAAATAAAATATCGCCTTTAAGTATCGATTCAATTTCCGAGACTTCGGCAACAGCGCTTTTTTGAATAAACATTATCCTTAATGCAATAGACAGAACAAATATTATTCCCAATATCCCGTCCTGTGTAATATATTTTTGTTTGCCTGTTTGAGAAAATATTAGAACCGTTATAATTGCAAATAACATAGAAAAAAAAGCAGGTTCAAAGTTGTGCAGAAAGGAGTTTTCAGTTATCTGTATCCCTAAAACCGATGAGATTATATTTTCAGCATTTATTATGTGTAAAAATGAAAATGCAACACCAGCAATTGCGGCTTGCGTTAATGATGCGCCAAGAAAAACTACTCGCTGTGATAATATAAATACGCCTAAAAAACTGCATACTATTCCAGCCAATATGCTGCCCATAACTGCGTAAGGAAATATCTCAAGTATCTGATTTACAACTTCCAAATAATCACCTATGCTTAGAATTGATTAAATATTCACCATCTATTTTTTTAACTGTAAACTCCGAGGAGTAAGCGCTTTTTAAATTATCCTCAGAAAGCAATTCATCAATATCACCAAACTGAAAAAATCCGTTATCTATTAATATTAACTTCTTTACATAATTTGCTACATCGGTTAAGAGATGGCTTACCATTATTATTGCAAGATTTTTTTCCTTATGTAAATTTGAAATAAGATTTAGCAATGCATAGTGCGATGGTGTGTCCATTCCGTTTGTAGGTTCATCAAGTATTAAGATACCGGGTTTTGATGCAAGTGCCCGTGCAATTAATGCTCTTTGTTTTTGTCCGCCTGATAAACTTTTGTAGTGCATATCTTTTAAGTCTGATATATCAACCTGTTTTAAACTTTCCTCAACAATTTCTTTATCAATTTTACAGGGATTTTTAAAGTAACCTAATTCTGCATATCGAGCCATCATTACAACATCATAAACAGAGTAGGGAAGCAATGGCTGCAATGTATCCCTTTGAGGTACATATCCAACTTTTAAATCCTTTTTAATAATGCTGCCGGATAACGGTTTTATATTTCCAATTATAGTTTTAAGTAACGTTGTTTTACCAGCACCGTTGGGTCCTACCAATCCGATAAAATCATTCTTGCATACAGAAAAGTTTATGTCCTGTGCAATAACTTTTTTGCCGTATCCTATCGAAATATTTGTGAGACCAATAATTTCTTCCGTCAAAATATTTTCCTTAATAGATTAAATATTAATAAACACACTTAAACTTTTGATAATTCATTAACAATGTAGTCCATCATCTGAATGTAAGAATCAACGCCTTTTATCCCATAAACAGCAGTTGGAACTTTAACTACTTTTATTTTGGTTAATTCAGATAATTGATTTGGTGCGGAATCACTGTAAAAATTTTCCATCAATATATTTTTTATGTTTTTACTTTTGATTAGTTTAACAAGCTCAGCATTGTGTGATGGAGATGGAGAAATTCCTGGTTTTGGTTCAACATATCCGGCAATATTAATACCGTATCTATCCGCAAAGTAAGTCCAGCTAGCATGAAAAAAAATAATTGATGTGCCTTTTAGCTTAGCCATTTTTTTATCCCACTCTGCAATTTTATTGTCTAGTCTCTTTATAAAATCATCATAATTTTTTTTGTAGAAAGATTCGTTATTACCGTCTTTGCTTACAAGATTTTCGAATATCTCCTTAGCCATCAACTTTGCATTTTCAGGGTCCAACCAGTAATGCGGATTCCCATACGGATGAACATCACCATAACTTGCGTCGGGTTTAAAGTTAGGTACTTCTTTTTTGTTGATATATGTTGAAAGTTCAACAACCAGTAGTTTATCATTTCTTGAACCATCAACTAATTGATTTGCCCACATCTCCAAACCCATTCCTATCTTAAAGAATATATCGGCGTTTCTTAGTTTTACCATGTAGCTCGGAAGCACTTCAACAAAGTGTGGATCCTGGTCGCCCCTGGCGATGTAATCAACAGTTACTTTATCTTTCCCGATTTCTTTTACTAAATCATAAATAACGGTAGTTGTTGCAACAACTTTTAAATTTGCAAAGCTTATGTTGATCAGAAATATGAATATCAATAGAACTAACTTTTTCATTTTCAAAACCTTTCAATAAATAATTAAAATGCATGTGCTTTATGTGGACCTAAGGAAAACAACATTTGAAGTTTTACAGTTGTTTCTCCATCGCGCACTGTTCCGTTATCATACTTAAACATAATATGCTGCACACCTAATCTTAGAGCAAGAGTTTCTTCTGCGGGATAATATGAAAACCATCCTTCAACAGCT
>JBDTRQ010000464.1:0-1874 GCA_039931535.1 Ignavibacteriota bacterium | reverse complement strand
TCTTATTATATATTTTGTAAAAAATTATGAAATGAATTTACTAAATTCGCATATCTTAAAAAAAGTTAATTGTGAAACTCTAAATATTGTGTTAAGTAAAACTATGAGTAAAAGTAAAAACAAATCAAACCAAGGCGTTAATAAAACAACACCGGAACAAAATAAAATTGTAAAGAAAAATCCATTTTGGTTTTATATAATTTTAGCTGCAATTCCGTTTGTGTTTATAATTTTGCTCGAAGTTCTGCTGCGCTATTTTGATTACGGTTATGATTTTAAGTACTTCACTCAAATATCAAATTATTATCCTGATAAATATTTTGCTAATCCAGACTTACCACGAAAATATTTTTTTAATATTAAATCCACACCGTCTGTTGTTCCTGATGGATTTGATATTGTAAAAAAAGATAACGCATTTAGAATTTTTGTTTTGGGTGAAAGCAGCGCCGCCGGCTGGCCTTATGTGCCCAACGCTTCTTTTCCACGGCACATAAAAAGAAAACTTGAATTGCTTTATCCCGAAAACACAATTGAAGTAATCAATCTTGGAATATCAGCAATCAATTCTTACACGTTAAGAGATTTTGCCAAAGGTGTTGTTGAAATGGAACCTGATTTGATACTTATTTATACGGGACATAACGAGTATTACGGTGCGCTTGGGGTTGGATCATCTGTTAATATGGGTTACTCAAGAGCTTTGGTTAATTTTTATCTATCGCTAAGAAATTTTAGAACCACACAATTTTTACAGAATATTATTTCAGGAGTTTTTGGAATTTTTAAATCCGTTGGATCGAACGGCAGCGAAAACAAAGAAACTTTAATGAGCAGAATGATTGGCGAATCACTCATTCCATATAATTCTGAAATGTTTAATAATGGTATCGATCAGTTTAAAGGTAATATGGATGATATCCTTAAAATCTTTAGCGATAAAAATATTCCTATTGTCATCGGTAATCTTACCTTTAATGCAAAAGACCAAAAACCTTTTGTATCTGTAAAAGATGAAAATAATCCTGCAGCGGATGATGTTTATTTAAATGCTGAGCGTGAATATGAGAATGAAAATTTTGTAAAAGCAGAGCAGTTATTTGTGCAGGCAAAGGAACTTGATGCGCTGCGTTTTAGAGCGCCTCAAAAAATAAATGATGCAATTTATGATCTTGCAAAAAAATATAATTTATCAGTTGTTAATGTTGATTCTGTTTTTCAATCTAATAGTCCAAATGGGATTGTAGGATCAAACTTAATGGTGGATCATCTGCATCCCACTTTTACAGGATATAGAATTTTGGGAGATGCTTATTTTAAAAAGATGCTTGATTTGAAATTACTGCCTTCTGGAGTGCGAGCATCAATTTCCGAAAGTAAAGCCGATAGTATTCTAAAAGTAAACTTCCCTTTTACACAACTTGATTCTACGGTTGCTGAAATGAAAATTATACAATTAAAAGGCAACTATCCATTTGTACCTAAGGGTACATTAAATTATAAGATGCTGACTTTCAAACCAAAAGACATAGTTGATACTTTAGCTATCGAACTAATAAACAACGATATACCATGGGAATCCGCACACGCAATGTTATCAGATTATTATTTTAAAAAAGGTGATTATAATAATTGTATTAAAGAGATTGCAGTTATAATTGCAGAAAGACCATACTATGATATCCCTTACAAAGATTTAATTTCTAAATTAGTTGATGGTGGAAAATTAGATGAGGCAATGGAATTTCTAGTGCCTCTGTACAAACTTAAACCGGATTATTTTGCTACAAAGTGGCTGGGGCAAGTTTTACTACGGCAAAATAAAGGAGAAGAAGCATTAGTTTATCTTAAACAAGCTGTAAAATTTAAAGAGG
>JBDTRQ010000463.1:0-8583 GCA_039931535.1 Ignavibacteriota bacterium | reverse complement strand
GGGACAAGGACACCCCTCCCTATCTCAGATTTAAGCAAAGCTAAACCGAAAATTTATAAACAGCTTGAACAGGTAAGAAAAAATCTTGAGAAGCATTATCATGATATGCTTGATGTTGAATTTACAATACAGGACGGAACGCTTTATATGTTACAGTGCCGTGTTGGAAAAAGAAACGGACCTTCTGCTGTAAAGATGGCGCTTGATATGTACAAAGAAAAGCTTATCAGCAAAGAAGAAGCAATTATGCGCGTTCAGCCGTCGCAGCTTGATGAACTTCTTCATCCAATTATTGATCCAGTTGTTGAACTTAAAACTAATGCAGTAGCAAAAGGTTTACCAGCAGGACCAGGCGGAGCCTCTGGGCAAGTTGTATTTTCTGCTAACGATGCTGTGGCATGGGCTAAAGAAGGTAAAAAAGTAATTCTTGTTCGTGAAGAAACAAACCCGGAAGACATTGAAGGTATGCGCGCTGCTCAGGCAATTTTAACTGCTCGCGGTGGAATGACTTCGCACGCTGCACTTGTTGCACGCGGCTGGGGCAAATGCTGTATCGTTGGTGCCGGCTCTATTAAGATGAATTACAACCAAAAATATTTTACAGTTGGCGATGTTACAATTAAGGAAGGCGATTGGCTTACATTAAACGGTTCTAAGGGAACTGTTTACTTAGGCGAACTTCCAATGATTAAAGCCGCTGAAGAAAATCCTGACTTCCAGGCTTTTATGAAGTTATGTGATGCTGTTAGAAAATTAAAAGTTAGAACTAATGCTGATACTCCTGAAGATGCAGCACGTGCAAGAGCATTTGGTTCAGAAGGAATCGGACTTTTTAGAACTGAGCACATGTTCTATGGAAAAAATTCTGAAGAACCATTGTTCAAACTTCGTAAAATGATTCATTCAAAAACTCTTGCTGAAAGAATAGCCGCTTTGGATGAATTGTTTCCGCATGTAAAACATGATGTTAAAAGCACAATGGAGGCAATGGATGGATATCCTGTAACGTTCAGAACTCTCGATCCGCCATTACATGAATTTGTACCAACAAGAGTTGATGAAAGAGAAAAACTTGCTTCAAGTCTTGGAATCTCATTAGATGAGTTGAACAAACGTGCTGACTCATTACACGAAAACAACCCGATGATGGGTCATCGTGGTGTGCGTTTGGGAATTACTTATCCAGAAATTTCTGAAATGCAGATTCGTGCTATCTTTGAAGCAACAGCAGAATTATTAAAAGAAGGAAAGAAACCTTTCCCTGAAATAATGATTCCTGTAACCTGCCACGTAAATGAGATCAATCATCAGTATGAAATTGTAAAAAGAGTTCATGCAGAAGTTTGTGAGAAATTTGGATTAAAGAAAATTCCTTACTTGATCGGAACAATGATTGAAATTCCACGTGCATGTTTAACAGCAGATAAGATTGCTGAAACCGCACAGTTTTTCTCATTCGGTACAAACGATCTTACACAAATGGGATTTGGATTTTCTCGTGATGATATCGGTGGATTTTTACCTGAATATCTTGAAAAGAAAATTCTTCCTGAAGATCCATTCCAATCAATTGATCAGGAAGCAATTGGTAAGCTGATGGAAATGGCTGTTGAAGGTGGAAGAAAAACCAGACCTGATCTTAAGATCGGTATTTGTGGTGAGCATGGCGGTGAACCAAAATCTGTTGAATTCTGTCATAAGATTGGATTGAACTATGTAAGTTGTTCGCCATACCGTGTTCCGATAGCAAGATTAGCTGCTGCGCAAGCTGCTGTAAAAGATTTGAAGAGAGCAAAACCTGCTAAAGCTTCATCAAAAAAAACGGCTGTTAAAAAAGCTGCACCTGCAAAGAAAGTTGTAGTAAAGAAAAAAGTATCTAAGAAGAAATAAGTAACTGGGATTACTTTAAAACTAATATTATCAAGGTGTCACACTGAGCGAAGTCGAAGTGTGACCTTGATATAATGTCAATTTTCGACAATCATACTGGGTGTACAGAATGACACTTGTAGTTTGAAGATAATCCGAATTAAAATAATAAGAGAAGGTAGAGATAAATGAAGCTATCAGATTTCAAGTATAACTTGCCAAAAACAGTTATTGCTAAGTACCCGGTTAGTCCGCGTGATAAATCAAAATTATTGGTTGTTCATAAAGAAACCGGAGAGATGGAAGACAAAAAGTTTACTGATGTTATTGATTACATGGAAAAAGGCGATGTAATGGTTGTAAACGAAACAAGAGTATTTCAGGCAAGATTGTTTGGCAAGAAAGAAAAAACTCAAGCTAAGATTGAAGTTTTTCTTTTAAGAGAATTGAACAAAGAAGATTGCATCTGGGATGTTATTGTTGATCCTGCAAGAAAAGTTAGGATTGGCAATAAGATTTATTTTGATAACAATCTTTGGTGTGAAGTAATTGATAACACAACATCAAGAGGCAGAACGGTACGATTTAATCAGCCTGGAAACGTGTTTCAGGCAGTTGAAAAAATCGGACTTACTCCGCTCCCACCGTACATCAAACGTGATCCTGAGCCAAAGGATAAAGAAAATTATCAAACAGTTTATGCTAAGGTTGATGGCGCTGTTGCTGCACCAACTGCTGGATTGCACTTTACAACTAAACTGCTTGAAAAAATTGAGAAGAAAGGAATTCATATTGTTCCTGTAATTCTTCACATCGGTTTGGGAACATTTAGATCTGTAGAGGTTGAAGATCTTACTAAACATAAAATGGATTCAGAGTATTACGAAGTTTCTGCTCACACTTCTGAAGTTGTGAATAAGGCTATGCATGCTAAACATAATATTATTGTTGTTGGCACAAGCGCCTGCCGTGCGTTGGAGACAAGTACAACTGCAGATGGTTTCTTAAAACCCGGCAGAGGTTGGACTGATAAATTTATTTATCCGCCTCACGTATTTCATATTACTCAAAAGCTAATTACAAACTTTCATTCACCGGAATCCACCCTACTAATGCTTACAAGCGCTCTGGGTGAAACTGAATTGATAATGAAAGCTTATAAGAAAGCTTTAAAAGATAAGTATCGCTTTTTAAGTTATGGCGATGCTATGATGATAGTATGACATCGATAGCAATTATTCCTGCTGGTGGAAAAGGTTTAAGGAGTGGCTCAGCCACTCCTAAACAATATTTAAAAGTACACGGCAAAGAAATAATTGTTTACACACTTCAAACATTTCAAAAGAATAAACTCATTGATAAAATTATTATTGCGGCAGAACCCGAATATTTTAATCGTCTTATTAAACTTATTAATAAATATAAATTGTCAAAAGCAAAATTAATTGTTGAAGGCGGCAGCACAAGGCAGCAATCTGTGTTTAATGCGGTGCTTGCATCTGAAGCTGATGAAGATGATTTAATAATTGTTCACGATGCAGCACGCGCATTATTACCGAACAATGTTTTAATTAATGCAATACAAACAGCAAAACAAAAAGGCAATGCGCTTGTTTGCATAAAAGCAAAAGACACATTAATAAAAGGTAAAAGCACTGTTGATGAATATTTAAATCGTGATGAAGTTTTCTACGTGCAGACACCACAAATATTTAAGTATAAAGATTTACGAAAAGCCCTAATCAAAGCCGAAAAAGAAAAATTTGTTGGAACCGATGAATCAATGCTGATAAGTAGAACCGGAAAAAAAGTTAATATTACAGAAGGTTCTGTTTTTAATTTTAAAATTACTACCAAAGAAGATGTTGAGTTGTTTAGGAGATTAAACACTTAAATAATTCAACATTCCCTTAACTTAGGTTACTTCTACATTTTATTATTCCACTCACTATTACTCAACAAAAAGATCCAATTAGATCAATATAAAAAATGATGATATAATTCAATCTATTTAATAATTGGTTTCTAATCTTTATAAAATCTTTACATTCTCCACCCATCTTTTAACAGCATCTTTATAAATCTAAGAATAAGTTTGTATCAAAAATTAAGGTGTAAAATGTTAGAAGATATTTCATTGATAATTGCATTGATCGTTTTTGTCTACCTTGTTTTTACTCTTATTAAACCAGAAAAATTTTAGAGAGGATTTATTATGAATTACTTTTCAGATCTTTTCCAGTTTTTTCTTTTTCTGGGTTCGTTAACTTTACTTTCTTACTACTTAGGAAATTATTTTTATAAAGTAATAATGGGTGAAAAGAATTTGCTTAGTCCAATATTATTTAAACCAGAAAAGCTCATTTACAAAATATTTGGAATCGATAAGAATGAAGAAATGTCTTGGAAGACTTATTTATGGTCGGTTTTAATATTTAGCTTTATCAGTCTTGTTACCGTAATATTAATGCAGCTGTTCCAGCAGTATCTTCCATTAAATCCGCAAAAGCTTTCTAATGTAGAATTCTTCCTTTCATTAAATACAGCGATAAGTTTTATTACAAATACAAACTGGCAGGCCTATTCAGGTGAAACTACTTTAAGTTACTTTGTTCAGATGATTGGTTTAACAGTTCAAAATTTTGTAAGTGCTGGTGTTGGTATCGCGGTTTTACTCGCATTGTCAAGAGCAATATCAATACGTAAAGGAAATTCATTAGGAAACTTTTGGGTTGATTTAACAAGATCAATTTTATATTTGCTTTTACCTTTATCGATAATCTTATCTATAATTCTTATTGGCCAGGGAGTAGTTCAAACATTTTCATCCTATATAGTTGCAAATACCATTGAAGGTGCGAAACAAATTATTCCTTTGGGTCCTGCTGCATCTCAAATTGCAATTAAGCAGCTTGGCACAAACGGTGGTGGATTTTTTGGAGTCAACAGCGCATTCCCATTTGAAAATTCTACACCATTCTCAAATTTTCTTCAAGTGCTTTCAATACTACTCATTCCAGCCTCACTTGTATTTACTTATGGAAGGATGCTTGGTAATAAAAAGCATGCCTGGATGATTTTTGGTGTAGTGATGTTTGTTTTTATTACAGGTGTTTTAGTTTCTTACTGGTCAGAAGTATCAATGAGTTCATCTTTTCAAACATCACAATTAATGGAAGGTAAAGAAGCACGCTTTGGAGTTTTTAATAGTGTTCTTTGGTCAGTGGTTACAACTGCTGCCTCGAATGGATCAGTTAATTCAATGCACAGCAGTTTATCCCCATTATCCGGATTTGTTTCTTTACTAAATATGCAGTTAGGAGAAATTATTTTTGGCGGAGTTGGTTCTGGTTTATATGGAATGTTTTTATTCATTCTTCTTACAGTTTTTATTTCTGGTTTGATGGTTGGTCGTACTCCGGAATACTTTGGTAAGAAAATAGAAGCTTATGAAATCAAATGGGCAATTGTTGGAGTATTAATTCCGGGAATAGTTATTCTCTTATTTACAGCTATAGGTGCTACAACTAAAGATGGATTAGCAAGTATATTAAATAAAGGTCCACACGGTTTCTCAGAAATCCTTTATGCTTTTTCATCCGGTGCTGGTAATAACGGAAGTGCGTTCGCGGGAATAAATGCCAACACAGTTTTCTACAATGTTTTTATTGGTCTTGCAATGTTGATTGGAAGATTTGGGGTGATAATTCCCGTACTTGCAATCGCAGGAAATCTTGTAAAGAAAAATATTGCACCAGATACTGCAGGAACTTTACAAACCAATACTTTACTATTCTCATTTCTTTTGCTTTCAGTTATTCTAATAGTTGGCGCACTTACATTCTTTCCTGCACTTTCAATCGGACCAATAATAGAACACTTTTTAGTTAATGCTGGTACAACTTTTTAATAGAATAAAATCAACAATAAAAACTTAGAATAATATGAGTACAAAACACGAAATACCGCTATTTGATAAAAAGATAATTCTTAATGCAGTTAAAGATTCTTTTAAAAAACTTAATCCAGCTTATCTAATTAAAAACCCTGTAATGTTTCTTGTTGGAATCGGTGCATTATTAACTTCAATAATTTTTGTAATGGATGTTACTGCAAATAATCCCGCATCATTTGATTTCCAGATTGCTATATGGCTCTGGTTTACATTGCTGTTTGCAAACTTTGCGGAAGCGATTGCAGAGGGCAGAGGCAAAGCTCAAAGTGAAAATTTACGTAAATCCCGAACAAATACAATTGCCCGTAAAATAGTTGGGAAAGAAGAAATAAAAATATCTGCACTTGAATTGCGATCAGGCGATAATGTTGTTTGTGAAGTTGGCGATTTAATTCCTTCTGATGGCGAAGTTATTGATGGTGTTGCAAGCGTTGATGAATCTGCAATCACTGGGGAATCTGCGCCCGTTATAAGAGAAAGCGGTGGTGATAGAAGTGCAGTAACAGGCGGAACAAAAGTTTTAAGTGATAGAATTGTTATCAGAATAACTTCTAATCCCGGCGAAACATTTATTGACAGAATGATTTCACTTGTTGAAGGTGCAAAGCGCAAAAAAACTCCAAATGAAATTGCATTATCAATCTTACTTTCCGGTTTAACAATTGTATTTATTGTTGTTGTAATTACTTTAAAATCTTTTTTCAATTATTATCACATTACACTATCGCAGGATATTAGTGCAGTATCAGTCCCGGTTTTGATTGCATTATTAGTTTGTCTAATCCCAACAACAATTGGCGGATTATTAAGTGCAATTGGTATAAGTGGAATGGACCGATTACTTAAACATAATGTAATTGCAATGAGCGGCAGAGCTGTTGAGGCTGCGGGAGATATTGATGTGCTTCTACTTGATAAAACCGGAACAATAACCCTCGGTAATAGAATGGCAACAGAATTTGTTCCGACACCTGAAGTAGATGAAAGTTATTTAGCTGATGTTGCACAACTTGCATCACTAGCAGATGAAACTCCGGAAGGCCGTTCCATAGTTGTTCTTGCAAAGGAAAGATTTGGAATACGTGAAAGGCATATAAACGAACTGAATGCTCAATTCATTCAATTCAGCGCAAAGACACAGATGAGCGGAGTTAATATCTTAGCAACCGATAATTCTCCGGCAAGGGGTATCCGCAAAGGTTCGATCGAAGCAATTAAAAAATATATCTCAGAAGAAACTAATTCAAATATTTCGGCTCAATCGGATTATATGTTTACGCAAATGATTGGTGTTGATATTGCAATGGCTGGCGGAACACCACTAGTTGTTGTTGAAAATAAAAAAATTTTAGGATTGATCCAGCTTAAAGATGTTGTTAAAGGTGGAATCAAGGAACGATTTGAACAGCTAAGAAAAATGGGAATCAAAAGCATTATGATAACCGGCGACAACCAACTAACTGCAACAGCAATCGCCGCAGAAGCCGGTGTTGATGATTTTATTGCTCAGGCAAAACCAGAGGATAAACTTTTTAAAATTCGTGAAGAACAGGCAAAAGGCAAAATGGTTGGAATGATTGGCGATGGAACAAATGATGCACCTGCGCTTGCGCAGGCTGATGTTGGTATCGCAATGAATAGCGGAACTCAAGCTGCACGGGAAGCTGGGAATATGATTGATCTTGACAGCAGTCCAACAAAACTAATTGAAGTTGTTGAAATTGGTAAACAACTACTTATGACAAGAGGCGCACTTACAACTTTCAGCATTGCAAATGATATTGCAAAATATTTTGCGATAATTCCTGCGATAGCAGTTTCATTGTTTGCAACTAATTCACTTAACGGTCCGTTATCAGTTTTAAATATTATGAGACTTGCTTCACCGCAGAGTGCAATACTGAGCGCAGTAATTTTTAATGCACTTATTATAATTGCACTAATACCTCTTGCTCTAAAAGGAATTAGGTACAGACCGGAAGGTGCTGCAACAATATTGAAAAGAAATATACTTTATTACGGTGTTGGCGGATTGATAGTTCCGTTTATAGGGATAAAGTTAATAGATGTTTTGATTGTAACACTCGGCCTGATTTAATAATCAATAGGATCTAAAATGAAAAAAATAATTATCCAATCTTTTAAGATATTTTTGTTTATGACTTTATTAACAGGAATAATCTATCCGCTCATCATAACACTGATAGGACAAACTATATTTCCATATCAATCAAACGGCTCACTGATTATTAAAGATAATAAAGTAATTGGATCTGAATTACTTGGACAAAACTTTGCGGATAGTATTTATTTTCAACCGCGTCCCTCAGCTATTAACTATAATCCGATGCCTTCCGGTGCAAGTAATCTTGGGTTATCAAGTGCTTTACTTAAGGAACAAGTGAACACCAGGAAAGTTGAGTTTATAAAAAATAATTTATTGAATGATTCTGTTTGTGTTCCATCTGAAATGATATTTGCTTCAGGCAGTGGTGTTGATCCGCATATTTCTGTTGAAGCTGCTAAATTGCAAATCAACAGAATTATAAAATCAAGAAATATTAATTCTGAAGATTCAAAATTACTTTATAACCTTATTGATTCTCTTAGAGAATATCCACAGTTTGGTGTGTTTGGAAATCAAGTAGTTAACGTTCTTTCCTTAAATTTAAAATTAGATGAAGTGAGTGAACAATGGAAGACTTCGAAATAAACCGTCCTGATCCCGATGTTCTTCTTAATCGGATCAGTACAAAAGA
>JBDTRQ010000462.1:0-2704 GCA_039931535.1 Ignavibacteriota bacterium | reverse complement strand
GTGGGAAGGTTGGGAATAAATAATGAAGTACTTTTTTGGTATAATAATTATTGTAGTGTTTGGTTATCTCATAATCAGCTGTGGAAATAAAAACCCAAATTCAAATGATACATTATTGTATTGGTGTTCAAATAATACTGATGAAATAAAATTTGCAAAATTTGTAACGGATAAATGGAACAAGAATAACCCAAACGACCAAGTTAAATATCAATCAGTTCCAGAAGGCAGATCAAGTGAAGAAATAATTCTTGCAGCGGTTGTAGGTAAAACTACGCCTGATATTTATTCTAATATGTGGCAAGGCGATGTTGAAGCATACGCGCAAGCCGGAGTTTTAGTTGCTCTTGATACTCTAACTGGATTTCTTGATTTTCTAAGAGAGCGTTGCGATAGTTCAGTTATCGAGGAAATAAAATCTCTTGATGGACATATTTATCAAATACCATGGAAGATCAACCCGATAATGCTGATTTACAATGTTAATATTATTAATGATTTAGGATTAAACGGACCACCAAAAACTTATAGTGAATTTTTTAGTGCTTCTAAAAAGTTTCAAAAAGATGTTGACAACGACGGATATGTTGATAGATGGTTTGGTTATAGTGAAGTTGAAGTAACATGGTGGCAAAGATTTTTTGATTTTTATCCGCTGTATCTTGCAGCTTCTGGCGGAGCGCCATTAGTAAAGAATAATAGAGCAGCGTTTAATAATAAATATGCAATTGAGGTCTTTTCTTTTCTGCAAGAAATGTATAAGAAAAATTATTATTCTAGAGAAAAGCTTTCAGCTCGACAGGATGTTTTCTTAAGTAGTGTAACGGCAACAAGGTTTACTGGACCATGGGAAATTGCGCACGCTGAAAAATATAAACCTAAAGGATTTGAGTATGAATATTCTTCTATACCAGTTCCAGATGATCAAACCGGACCTGTATATACTTATGGTGATCCCAAAAATATAGTCATCTTTAATACTTGTAAAAACCCACAAGCAGCTTGGCATTACATTAAAACTATTATTGATAAGGAAGGCGATCTAAAACTTTTATCATTAACAAATCAATTGCCGAGAAGAAAAAATCTTAATACCGATAATTCCTTTGAAGATTATTTCAGTAAGAATCCAAAGATGAAAATTTTTGCCGATCAATCAGCTTATGTTAGAGGAACCGATGCATCACCAGTGCTTAAAGAAGTTTTTGATTTGATCTCACAAGAGTATGAGGCTTGTGTTGTTTACGGAATGAAAACCCCGGAACAAGCGATCAAGGATGCTTCAGACGCCGTAAACTTATTATTTCTTAAATAAAAAAATCTAAAGTGTTTAATAGAAAAAAAATATTACCATACTTACTTGTTTCACCTTATTTG
This sequence comes from Ignavibacteriota bacterium, assembly GCA_039931535.1. GTDB lineage: Bacteria > Bacteroidota > Ignavibacteria > Ignavibacteriales > Ignavibacteriaceae > IGN3. The sequence continues at coordinate 1,327 of JBDTRQ010000462.1, read as the reverse complement.
GTACATTTTATTTTATTTGTAGCGTTTCCAGTAGGATTTTCTATTGTGCTAACATTTCATAAGTGGAATATCATTTCTCCAATGGAATATACTGGGCTTAATAATTATATAAGATTAGTGAATGATAAAACTTTTCTAAAGTCGATGGGGAACACTTTGATATTTTTGGTTATTCATATTCCGCTCCAAATAATCATTGCATTATTTCTTGCAGAAGTGTTAAATCAAAAAATAAAATTGCGTGGAGTTTTTAGAGGAGCATTTTTTCTTCCCGTAATTGTTTCTGGAGTTGTGGTTACAATTTTATGGCAGCAATTATATGGCTATGATACAGGGCTTTTGAACAGATTATTGATAGGAGTTGGAATAGGAAAAATTGGCTGGTTAACAGATCCGAATATAGCAATGGTTTCAATTGCAGTTATGGCTACTTGGAAAAATGTCGGACTTTACATCGTTTTGTTTTTAGTTGGATTGCAAACAGTTCCAACACAATATTATGAGGCTGCTGATCTTGAAGGTGCAACTCATTTGCAAAAGTTTTTCAAAATCACTTTACCAATGATTAACCCCACAATTTTTATGGTGATGATTCTTTCAACCATAGGCGGGTTTTCATTATTTATCGAACCATATATAATGACAGGCGGTGGACCATTAAACAGTACCGTTTCTGCTGTGCTTTATATTTATAAGCAGGGATTCTTTTATTATCATATGGGATATGCGGCAACTTTAGGTTTATTTTTTGCTCTTATAATTCTAGCAGTAATAATGATTCAGAAAAAATTTATTGAGAAAGATCATTGAAAATATTTAGATCAATATTGTTTTATACTTCACTAACGATAAGTGCTTTGATATTTATTTATCCATTCTATTGGATGGTAATGGCATCAATCGCTCCAGAAAATGAAATAGGAAATCTTACAGTTGCACCTACATCTGTAACTTTAAATAGTTATTCGCAGATGGTTGATAAAATACCAATTGGTGGTGCATTTATTAATAGTCTTATTGTTGCTTCTTCAATCACGATTGGTGTTTTAGTTTTTGGATCTATGATTGGCTATGCATTGTCTAAACTTGTTTTTAAAGGAAGAAATTTAATTTTTTATATTATCATTTTTACGATGACGTTGCCATTCCAGATAACACTCATACCACAATATATAATTATGGTAAAGTTTGGTTGGATAGATACTTATTGGGCATTGATTGTTCCTTATCTCATAAACGCATTAAGTATAATTATGTTCAGACAATATTTTAAATCTATTCCAGATAGCCTGATTGATGCAGCAAGACTTGATGGATGTAATGAACT
>JBDTRQ010000461.1:0-19139 GCA_039931535.1 Ignavibacteriota bacterium | reverse complement strand
CTTATGATATTTCCAACGAAGAAGAACTAATTAATGAAGCATTAGTTTCTAATTTTGAAATCAAAACATTAGACTTAAAAAAACAAGTTGATGAAGCGTTTATCCAGCTTGATGTTGCAAGTTACTGGCCTAACATTGCAGCCTTTGGACAATATTCCTATGCTGGTTCATCAGATAATTGGAAGTTTAATAATTATTCCTCGGCTACTATTGGAATAAATTTTTCGATGAATCTTTGGCAAGGCAATCGCACTAAGAATGCTGTGCAGCAATCAACTATTACTTATCAGCAAACAGATGAACAGCTAAAGCAATTAAAAGATTATACTCTTTTAAATGTAAAAGCGAAACTTCAAGAGTTAAGAAGAGTTCAGACTGTTATCGATGCTCAAAATCAAACAGTTGTAGTTGCTGAACGAGCATATCACATAGCAAAGGTTAGATATAAGGAAGGTGCAGGAAGCCAAATGGAATTACAAAATACTGATCTTGCATTAAAGCAGGCAAGACTAAATAGGATCCAATCGATGTATTCCTATTTAGTAACTAAATATGAACTTGAACAAATACTTGGAAAAACTGATCAGGATTATTTTACAACGTTTAATCAAATAGAAAATTAAAAAAGAGTTTAAATTATTTTTGTAAACAGGAGAATCACTTTAACATGAAACAATTTATTAAAACCCCCTTCAAGCTGCTTCCAATTGCAATTTTTGTATTCTCATTAATTGTAATTCAGGCTTGCGGAGAAAAACCCAAAGAAATTAGCACAGTTGATAGAACTACTTATGTTGATACAATTTCCATTCAAGCACAATTAGTGGAGACCAGAGAATTAGCTTTGTCTAAAACTTTTTCCGGCACACTTGAAGGCGAAGAACAAGCAAACATTATTGCAAAAATTCCTGAACGAATAATGAAGATAAAAGTTAAAGTTGGTGATTATGTTAAAGCCGGTTCTGTATTATTTGAATTGGATAAAGGCGGTGCTTCAGCTCAGTTTTATCAGGCACAGGCAGCGTATTTAAATGCTCAAAAGAATTTTGAAAGAATGCAAAATCTTTTAAAAGAAGGAGCTGTATCCCAACAAAATTTTGATGGAACGCAAACGCAGTACGAAGTTGCTAAAGCAAATTTTGATGCCGCAAGAAGTACTGTAGAAATCACTTCACCTATTTCCGGCTCTGTAACAGCCATCAATGTTAATATTGGTGATCTTGCAAATCCGCAAATGCCATTGGCAACCGTAGCAAATATCGGAAGAATGAAAGCAAAGTTTAATGTTGGTGAAAGTGATGTTCCAAGTTTTTATGTTGGGCAATCAGCAGAAATTTATTCTGAGTTAAATCCTGATGTTGTACAAATCGGAAAAATATTTCAACTTTCAAAATCAGCAAACATTCAATCGCGCACGTTTGAAATGCAGGCAATGTTTACAAACACAAAAGATAAATGGTTTAAACCCGGAATGTTTTGCAGGGTAAAAGTTAATATGAAAACAAATAAAGATGCGCTGGTAATTCCGTTTTCTTCAATAATACAAATAAATAATATTGATGGAGTTTATTTGATTGTTGATGGTAAAGCAAAGTTTACACCCGTAACTTCGGGAATTAATGATGGAAAATTTATTTCTATAACATCTGGATTAAAAGCCGGTGATCAAATTGCAACCCTTGGAATGAATAGATTAGAAAACGGAACTGTGGTTGTAATTATAAATAAATAATTTATAGTATTATCAAAAAAGAAATTCGGATTAAAAAATGAAATTAGCTGATGTATCAATAAGACGCCCCGTTTTTGCAACAATGATGATTATGTCTTTGATTGTACTCGGTTTGTTTTCTTACTTAAAATTAAATGTAGATTTATATCCTGATGTTGATATCCCAGTTGTTGTTATCACAACTATACTGCCAGGTGCAGGACCAGAACAGATCGAAACTGATGTTACGAAAATTATCGAAGACGCTGTTAACCCAGTTGAAGGTGTAGATTATATCCAATCAACTTCGCAGGAAAATGTATCTATCGTTGTAATTGCTTTTAAGTTGGAAATAAACGGTAAAGGTGCTGCGCAGGATGTTAGAGAAAAAATTTCTGCAATACGTGCAAACCTTCCGACAGATATTGAAGACCCAATTATTCAAAGATACGATCCTGCAAGTTTGCCGATTATGGCACTTACGGTTTCCGGTAATATGTCTGAGAAAGATATAACAACTTTTACTAAAGATGTTGTTAAGCAAAGATTAGAAAATATTCCCGGTGTTGGTGCAGTTAATTTGATTGGCGGTGCGGAAAAAGAAATTCAAATTGAAGTTGATGCTGCAAAATTGCGCGCATATAACATTTCAATTCAAGATGTTATTATGAGTGTTGGCGGACAGAATGTTGAAATACCCGGCGGGAATGTTACGGAGGGTTCGCGCCAGCTTTTAGTAAGAACGATGGGCAAGTATCAAAACGTTGAAGATTTTAATAAAGTTATTGTTGCTACACCGATGGGCAGACCTGTTTATCTTTCAGATGTTGCAAAAGTTAGTGATGGGGTAAAAGAACAAGAAAGTTTAACCAGAGTAAACGGAAAAATAGCTGTAGGATTAAACATCATTAAACAATCCGGCAGCAATACTGTAGAGGTTGCACATGGTGTTGTTGAACAAATTGATCGTTTGAAAAAAGAAATTCCGGAAGGCGTATCAATTAATCTTGCGCAAAACAATAGTACATTTATTGAAAATTCTGTAAACGATGTTTTGTTTGATATTCTTTATGGTGGTTTATTAGCTGTTATTGTAATTTATCTTTTCCTTGCAAATTTTAGAGCAACTATAATAAGCGGATTAGCATTACCTGCATCAATAATTGCAAGCTTTATTATAATGTTTGCACTTGGCTTTACACTCAATATGATGTCTTTACTTGCTCTTTCTCTTGCGGTGGGATTATTAATTGATGATGCCATAGTTGTTATTGAAAATATATATCGGCACATGGCGCAAGGTGAAACTCCAATGGAAGCTGCTAAATCTGCATCCGAAGAAATTGGACTTGCAGTAATGGCAACAACATTTACAATCGTTGCTGTGTTTGTTCCTGTTGCTTTTATGCCGGGTATTGTAGGTAGATTCTTTTTTGAATTTGGAATTACAATTTCTGCTGCTGTACTTGTTTCTTTATTTGTTGCATTTACTCTTACACCAATGCTGTCTTCAAAATGGCTGCGCAGAGAAGATGAAGAGTTATCAGCAAAAGGAAATATCTTAAACAAAAGTCTATACTACTTTAATCATTTTTTTGAAAAAATGAGTGTAAAGTATGAAAGATCTTTGCTATGGTCTCTAACACATAGAAAAACTATTGTAGCCATTGCAACCGTTATATTTATTATTAGTTTTCTTTTGATGCGAATGTTGGGATCAGAATTTTTTCCACAAAGTGATAGAAGTGAGTTTAATGTTGTTATAAATACTCCACCCGGAAGTTCGTTGGAACAGACAAGTAAAATATGTGAAGAAGTTGAAGCAGATTTAAGATCTAAACCGGAAGTTGTAACCGTTCTTACGAATATTGGGGCTGGAAATGACCCTGTTACAAAAGCTAATATTTATGTAAAACTTGTACCAACACGAGAACGGAAGATATCTGATAAATTGATAATGGATGAAATAAGACAGCAAGCAAAAAATATTGCAGGCGCATCATTAAGTTTTCAGATCCAAGGAGTTGGTGGCGGTGGTGAAAAACCTATTACTTTAAGTATTAGAGGTACTGATCTAAAAAAATTAGAAGAGATTGCTGCCAAAGTTGAAGCTATAGTAAAATCTACACCGGGCGCAGTTGATGTTGAAAATAGTCTCGAACTTTCCAAACCGGAATTAAGAATAAACATTGATAGAGAAAAAGCTTCGGATCTTGGTATCAGCCCATTTTTAGTGGCATCAACTGTTCGTGCTATGATCGATGGAAATGTTGCAACACAATTTAAAGAAGGCGATGAACAGATTGATGTTAGAGTAAGATTAAAGAAAAGTGATCGTAAAAACTTAAATGACATAACATTACTTACAGTTAAAAGTACTAAAAAGATAAACGGACAGGATTTTCTTGTACCCATTACCGACATTGCAACAATTACCCAGGATGCTGGTCCATCAAAAATAAACAGATATGCCAGACATAAAGAAATACGTGTTGATGCAAATAATTATAAAATGTTTACAGGTGTTGTGTTAGCAGATATTTTAGGCGAAACCGCTAAATTAAATCTGCCGTCCGGTTATTCAATTGGAGTTGTGGGTCAAGGTGATATGCAAGCAAAAGCATTTTTTAATATTTTTCTTGCCCTAATGCTTGCAATTGTTTTTGTTTATATTGTACTTGCTGCTCAGTTTGATAGCTTCATCCACCCGTTTTCAATTATGATTGCGCTTCCCATGTCAATTATCGGCGCTGTAATTATGCTGCTAATTTTCAAAAGTTCGCTTTCCGTAATGTCGTTTATCGGAATAATTATGCTTATGGGATTAGTAACTAAAAATGGAATTCTGCTTGTTGATTACACAAATGTTTTACGTGAACGCGGTCTATCCAGACTTGATGCATTAATCAAAGCAGGACCCACAAGATTACGTCCAATTTTAATGACAACATTTGCAATGATTTTTGGAATGCTCCCAGTTGCACTTGCACTTGGTGAAGGTGCTGAATTCCGTGCCCCGATGGGACAAGCAGTAATCGGAGGTTTGATAACTTCTACATTGCTTACGCTTTTTATTGTACCAGTCGTGTACTCTATACTTGATGATATTGCAATCGTAAGTTTCTCCGGATTCTTCAAAAAACTATTTTCATTATTAAAAAAAAAGAAATAGGAACGCCATGAAATTAACATTCATTATTTATCATGATATACTTGACGACCGTGTTTCCAAAGCATTAAAAGAACTTGAAATTGATTATTACACTCAATGGGAGGATGTTAAAGGTAAAGGACATAATACTGATGCACATCTTGGCAATCGTCCCTTTCCCGGTTATAATTTTGTTAGAATGATTGCTTTTACGGATGAGGCAATGATCGAAAAGCTTATAACTAAAATAAATGAGCTAAACGCAATTGTTGAAAGAGATGATGATAAGATTAGATTATTCCAAACACCGCTTGAAAGAATAGTTTAGTTTTTTATGATTTAATTTTAATCCAATATTAATTCCCGCTCGGCAGGAGTGGGAATTGATATTGATACTTTCTGCTCATTATTATTATTTCTCTTCTCGAAAAAAAACTTTTCTAAATTATTTTCTCCCTAAACAAATCTAAAAACTTTCCGATAATACTATTGAAATAGTTAGTTATTGCACCGGGGGTTATTTAATTAATAAAACGAGTCTTTGACGGTTAAGGTTATTCCCCAAGCCTTCCGTTAGGACTAGTTCCCCATCGTTTAGGTGTTGGGGTTTTATTTTTTAAACTGCCACTCTAAACAAAACATATTAATTCACTATAATTAAAAAGTAAAATAATGCACACACAAAAGCTCTGAGATTTATGATCTTAGCGCTTTTATTTTGCTTTGATTTAAACAACCATGATTTGATTATGTTATCTAAAAAAACAAAAGCCTGTAACAATATTATTACAGGCTTTAGTATATGTATAATTAATTTCAAACTAATAAATTTAAATCATTCGAGTAATCTCACTTCAACAATATCATTTTTTTTGTAGCAGTATAGTTACCTGCTTTTAGTTGATAAAAATAAAATCCAGACGCTGGATTTTTAATATTAGTTGCAGGATTAAACTCAACTTCATGACTTCCTGCTTCTACAAATTCATTAACTAAGGTTGCAACTTCGTTCCCTAAAAGATCATAAACTTTTAAAGTCTGCCAGCTGCTTACAGGCGACTGCCATTTTATTTTTGTAACCGGATTAAACGGATTTGGATAATTTTGTTCAAGCATAAATGTTTTAGGTAATCCTAAATCAACAGTAACTACATTTAAGTACTCAATGGTTCCATCATAATCTATTTGCTTAAGACGATAATTATAAACGCCGAAGGTTACTGATTCATCAGTGTAACTATATACATTTCTGTTTGTTGTTGTTCCATTGCCGCCCATAAAAAATATTGTTTGATAATCCGATCCGTTCTTGCTTCGTTGGATTTCAAACCCTGAATTATTTGTTTCTGTGGCTGTAAACCAATCAAGTTTAACTTTATTATCTACAATAGTTGCGGTAAAAGAAACCAATTCAACTGGAACTACCGTGGGAGTAAATCGATAAATTTTTCCATTGAATGAAACAAGATAAAGCTCATTGTTTTCATCAACACCGAAAGAAGTGATTGAACCCGGCGCTTGTGTAATTTGGGTATTTACTGTTGGATTTATCCCATCATATTCTAAGGACCAAACACGCATACTTACATAATCGCCATAAATATATTTTCCATAAAGTTCAGGAACATTTTGTCCGCGATAAACATATCCGCCAGAAATCGAATAGCCTCCAAGCGAAGAATGTGTGTATTCCCAAATCGGTGATTCATAAACTCCATTACAGCCGCTTAAATCATAAGGATGATTACCTTCATAACATCTCCAGCCATAATTTTTTCCATTCTGAATTATATCAACTTCTTCATAAGTGTCTTGTCCAACATCACCAGCCCAAAGCCATCCTGTAATCGGATCAAAACTAAACCGCCATGTATTACGCATTCCCCAAGCATAAATTTCTTTTCGTACATTTACATTAGTGCTATCTACAAATGGATTGTCTGAAGGGATTCCATAATTTAATGGAGGCTGCGGATTATTAACATCAATACGAATTATTTTGCCAAGTAATTTTGTTATGTTTTGTCCGTTGCCCTGCGGATCGCCGCCTAAACCGCCATCGCCTGCAGAAATGTATAAATATCCATCAGTACCAAATGCTAAGCAACCACCATTATGATTTGAATATGGCTGATCATAAGTAAGTAAAATTAGCTCGGAATTTTTATCAGCAGAATCTGGGTTTGTAGATGAAACCTTAAATCTTGAAATAACTGTATGCAACGGATTTGGAGCCGTGTAATTAACATAAAAGTAACCATTGGTTTCATAGTCGGGATGGAATGCTAATCCAAGTAATCCCGTTTCGCCGCCTGAAGTAACTCTATCTGTAATATCAAGGAAAAGTTTAGTAGTGTTTACATTTGTTTGGTTTTGAAAAACTTTTATTCTGCCATCACGTTCAACCGCAAATAACCTGTTTGATCCATCGCCAGCATTTTGAAGATTGAGCGCACTGGAAAATGATAAATTTGGAAACGCAACTTCAAAATTATATTGCGCAAATAGTGTAAACGGTAATAGAATCAGTAGTATAAGAACAGTTTTTATTTTTTTTATCATGGTTTTGCCTTCCTTTTTGTTTTTTTTGTATCTGATGCTTTTTTAGTTTTAGATTCTTCTTGCTCCTTTACTGATTTTGTTTTTGGTTTGGTTTCTATCTTCTTTTTTGGATCAATCATTTCTGAAACAGTTTTCTTTTTTGATTTTACTTCCGTTAAGACTTTCACACTTGGTTCAATAATTAAATCTTCAACTCGATACTGACTTTTTGATATTCTTTCGGAAACATCAGCAAACTTTTGAAAAGAATTTTTAAGCGATACTAAAAAACCTTTTTTGGAAATTTTTTCCTTATCTAAACTCTCACAAAACTTATTGATGATAGATAAAATAAAATTCCATTTTACAAATTCTTCAATTCTTTCTTTGTTGAAATATTTAGTTCCCTCATATTCGTTTACCTGCATAAATGCACTTAATAAATCATTTTTAATCAAACTATTGAAATACTCACTCAATATTTCAGTTTCTATTCTATCTGATTTTGATTTAACAGTTTTAACAACCGAAACAACATTCTGAAAATAAATTAGGCTTTCACTGAAAAGAGTTTTACTTAATTCATAAGATTTTCCAGCATCATCAAATCCTAAATGAGCAAATATCTCAAATAGAGGTTTCCACATTAAAAGTTCATCAAAAACTTTTCGGATACTTTTTTTGTTCTCGATCGATTTGAAAATGTTAAATAAAATTTTATTTAGTAATAAAAAAGACAACGTTTTTCTATTAGTGAGATCATCATCACTTTTTAGAATTGAATTTATTTCCCCAATCCATTTGGCAGGTTGTTTTGTTGATGAAACCTCCTCAAGTAAATTAAAAAATCTTTTCGTCGAGGCAATTCCTATTTCAACATCATTCAATATTTCTTTACTCGAAAATTCTAATTTGGTGATTTTGTTAAGATCATTACATATTCTAATAACTTCTTCATCAAGATTTGGAATTTCAATTTCATCATCGTCTTTACTTTCTATTGATAAAAGCAACCGACTAAATTTAATAGAAGTAAAAAGATGAGTTAACGAATTATGGAATGGCGCAAGATTCATTTCATTTAAAGCTCGTTCAATTGAATCAACACCTCTTTCATTTAGTTGATCACAGAGAATTTTATACCTTCCATCAATATCATAAACTTCTTTAAAATCTAACAAAACTTTTCTTTGATAACCTAAAAGAATAAATGTAAATCCGGTTGAAGCTAATTGACTGCCATTAACAATGTATTCAAGCTGTTGAACATGGTCTTTGTAAATGTAGTAATATCCATAACCTGAATTTATTCCCAGTGCTTTATCAATATTAGTTGTACTTGTTCTGCCTGCCTCTCCATAAACCCTTTCAGCACTTGCATTAATAAAACCGTAAGCTTCGTTGTAAGAATTATTATAAACAACAAGTGAAACTTCTTTTCCGCTTCTATTTGTAAATGCAAAAACATTTTCGTTGCTTATTCCGTTTGGATCTATGAAATCGTATAATTCAAAATTATCAACCTGACTGAATAAATATCTTTTCTTAGCTAGCGGAAATATTTCTTTTTCATGCCGCTTGATTAAGCTATCATCAGCAAACTCATTATAATAAGCGCGTTCATATTCCATACCATATTTTTCAGAAAGTCCTTCAATCTGTCCATGAGCAAACATTGGTAAACCTGGTAATGTTATCAGCATTGTTGCTACGCCAAAATATTTATCACCTTTTCCAAATTGATTTATTGCAGTTTCCTCATCAGGGTTACTCATAAAATTTACGTAACGTTTTAATATTTCCGGATTAAACGTTAAAGTGTTTTTTATAAGCAGCTTGTACTTTTCATTTTCTTCCTTCATAAACATGTGCATAAATGCGCTGTTGTAAACACGATGCATTCCAAGTGATCGAACAAAATATCCTTCCATCAACCAAAACGCCTCTGCAAGTAAAAGAGTATCCGGCATTTCTTCATTAATTCTATCTACAACTTCACGCCAAAATTCTTCAGGCATAATAGAATCAAACTGTGAGCGAGTCATTGCATATTCTGCACGCGAAGGAATTGCACCGCCGGAGCCTGGAATTGGAAACCACAAACGCTGAAAATGTTTTTTAGCAAGAGTCATCGCCGCATCAAATCTAATAATTGGAGTTTTACGGGCAACGTGCATAATTGTTTGAATCAACGATTCACGTACTTCTGCCTTCATCAAATCAAGTTGTGCAGTATCGTTCCACGGCATATTTGTCCCATCGTTGCCATGATAAATGTATGTGCGGTCGCCGGTGAATTTATCCAATCTTTCAAAAACTACTGCGGCATCTGTTCGCGAATAATATTGATCTTCAATTCTTACTTCAACACGATTATCATCAGAAAGATTTGGACCGTTAAATTTATAATTTGGATAAGGTGGAACTTTATTCTGAATAAAGTAATCCGGTTTTTCTGTAACCCATTTAGAATATATTCCTGTATGATTTGGAACCATATCGCTTGATAGTCGTATTCCACGCTGCCAAGAACGTGCTTTTAAATTTTCAAAAGCGGATTCGCCGCCGAGTTCGGTTGCAATAACATAATCGAACAAAGAATAAGCGGAAGATGCAGCTTCAGGATTTCCCATCATCTGTTTTATTTTTTTAGATGCTGAACTTCTTTCCCAAATTCCGATTAACCACAACGCATTAAAATTCCATCGTGCAAGTGTATCAAGTTCTGCATCAGGAATTTCATCCAATCTTTTAATCTCTCTTCCATATTTATTTGATAGTTGATGCATCCACACAAAAGCATTTTTTGCAATCATCACAACACGCGGCATCCAATCAACATCAACCGTAAAACGATTTACTTCTAATTGATAGTAATCATATTCTTCCGGTGAAAGTTTTTTGCCCTCAGATAGTTTTTGTTTTAAAGATTCAAAATACTTGTGATCAAATTCATAAGACGGTACAGGCGGAGTTCCTTTTTCTCCACCGCCGTGCTGCACAAATAATTTATAATCTTCATGAATAAGATCTTTGCCGGAAAGTATTTTTACTAAGATCGTTTCATCAATAAACACATTCCAGTTTGAGCGAATAAAATCAAGCTGTTCTTCAATGTTATACGGACTTTGAATTATCGGTTTGCGCAAAAATGATATTAAATTAAATCCGCCAATCTTTGGTTCACTTTCAAAAAATAATTCTGTTTGTTCAATTATTTCTTTGTACTTAGTTTCATTAACGAGTTTTTCATCGGAGTAAAGGTCTTTTAACTGGTGAGTTGCAGGATTTATATTTTCAAGATTTAATATTATTAACTCTTCAAGAATAATCTCGCGATTTTCTTTATCCTCCGTTTTTCCTTTTAAATATTCAATTGCCTTTACTTTGTTTTGATAAACGGGAAGCGGAGGAAATTCTTCGACAAATTTTAAAAGTGTTTTGTCTAATTCAAGTTCAGTAAGATTATTCTTTAAAAAATCTATACTATCTTTAAAAACATTTTTATTATTACCTTCTTCGTATTTACGAATTAGCAAATGAAATATTTCATGAAGCAAACCGAGAGCATTTATTTGTCCTGCAGTAACTTGTAATTCAAATTTGCCCTCATCTCTTCTAACGGAGTTAATTTTTTCTGATAATAATCTTGCTGTTCGGAAATCTGAAATAACAAGATTACCTGATAGAGAAAACAGATTTTCTTCAATCTTGTATTTAATTCTTGAGTATTTTGTAACGTGAAAATAATAAGTAATCATAATGTTTTATTAGTGGTTAAAAGTTGAATACAACAACAATGATTTGATGTTAAATATAACAAATAATCGACTTAAATAGTTGATAGATTCTGGATACTTGATACTGGATGCTCAGAGATATTTATAAAATTATTCAACCAGAATTTGACTTTGATGAAATATTTTCCTTCGTTTGAGGTGACGATATTTGATTTATTTATCTAATATTTATTTTTTCCCAAATGTTAATGTTCTTATACAATTCAAAATATTTGAATTATAAAAGTAGTTATGATTTTAATACTTAAAGCTTATAAATATGCTTGCATAATACATAGACTTATGAATAATCGGTTAAGCTAATAACTAAATAAAAAATATTAAGGAGTAACTAAATGAAATTTATTTTATTAATTGTCGTTTTTACAACTTTAATTTTTAAATCGGATCAAGCAATAGTTGAAAATTTAGTTTTCAACACTGACCTTCCAATCAATTCTTACAAAATATTTAATTACAACTCCCAGAATTTTCTTTCAGTTTTTACAGGTTTGAAAAATCAAAAAAAATGGCTGATGTTTGATCCAAATGGTAAATTGGTTTTTAGTAAAGAAAATATTACTGGTGACGAACAGTATTTATATAAAGATCAGATTTACTTCTTAGACAACAAATTGAGTTCTTTCAGCATTTCAGACTTTAAGATTACAAACTATAATATCCCTGATGATGATTATCAAAAATATCTTCTTACCGAATATGAAAATCAAACATTATTTATAGCAAGTAATAAGAATAGGATAGATATTTATGACACTAAAAGTTTCAAGCTTGTGCACAAGATAGAATTTAATAAAGAAGTTAAGGTTCAAAGATTTAGGTTTCATAAAGGAATGATTATTTATAAGAATAAAGAAAATGGGATAGCAGTTTTTAATTTAAAAGAAAATAAAAAAAAATGGGAATTTGATGCCGGTAGTAGTGGTGGATATTTCTTGGGAATAAAAATGGGCACATTTCCAAATGATGTCAGTCAGTTTCTAATTGAAGAGGACAGAGATACATTTCTAATAATGAGTACCTGGTTTGGGTATCTATATAAATTTGATTTTAAAAGTGGAAAGGTTTTATTAGAGAAAGAAAAATTTAAGGGCACTGGTAATAATGCTGGGTTAATCAGTTATTTTGAATTGATTGATATGAATAAGGACGGAATTAAAGACATTGTTGCAGGATCAGTAGATAATAACGTTTATTGTATAAACGGAAAAGATTTTTCTATAATTTGGGAATATGACACCGATAATGAAATTCAATTGCCCTTATCATTTTATGATATTAATGGAGATAATACTCCTGAGGTTTTTGGAGTTAATGATTACGATAATATTCTTTTCATATTGGATGGAAAAAATGGAAAGTTAATAAAAGATAAAAGCATAAAAGACTGGAAGGAATTGAATCAAACATCTATAACACTATCTGATTTTTCTGGGAATAGTAAACTTGATTTATTGGTAAAAAGAAATCCCAAAAAATTACAGTTGTATGAAATGGATGAAATCCGAGTTCCAAAGAACAAGATTCTTTGGGATCCTAAGAAATAAACAAAACATCATAGATGGATAGAATTCAGATTAATAATGTAAGTAAGCAGTTTCATAATAAAACTGTTTTGGATGATGTTTCTGTAAATATTACTAGTGGTATAACTGGTTTACTTGGGATTAATGGCTCTGGTAAAAGTACCCTAATTAAGATTTTAGCAGGATTGCTAAATGCTGATTCAGGAGAGTGTCTTTTTAATGATAAGAAAATAATTTTTGGATCCTTAGAGTGGTCCAAAAATATAGGTTATCTTCCACAATCTCCCGGCTTATATCATCGAATGAATATCCATGATTTTTTAGATTATATGCTTCTATTGTCAAGATGGAAAAATAAAGATGAGAGAGAAAAAAGAATTATTGAGACTATAGAAAGATTAAATTTAATTGAATATTATAAATACCCCATTGGAAATTTATCTGGTGGCACAAAACAACGTGTTGCAATCGCTCAGGCTCTAATTCACGATCCTCAAATTATTTTTTTTGATGAGCCAACTAATAATCTTGACACTGAAGAACGAAATAGATTTCATGAATATCTTCTATTTACAAAGTTAGATAGAATAATTATATACATCGGGCATATCATAAATGAAATGCCTGACATTTGCTCACGACTTTTAATAATATCTAGTGCAAAGATTAAGTTTAACGGTTCGCCTTTAGAATTAATAAATCTTGCTGAGAATTGTGTTAAAGAAATTGTAGTTGAAAAAGATCAGTACGATAGTGAACTAAAAAATATTTTAAAGATTATTACCATCAAGCAAAATGATAATGGATTGGTTAAAATTCATTTTGATGGAAGATTTTCGGATACCACCGGAAGTCAATTCGTAAAAGCTGATTTAGAAGAAGCATATAGAATATTTCTTAACACCAGCAAATTAAAGTAACCATTCCAATAGTTTTATGTTTGCATTTGTAAAATATAATCTGTTAAAGTTATTTACAGTAACTCATCTATTTGTAGTTGCGATTTATTTATCTTTTGCTTGGTTTCTATCTACACCCAACCTTGATTTTTCATCTGTATATAATAGTTTGAGGTTAACAAAAAATTATGACCTAATACTTTTTAGTGTGGCACTATTAAATTATATACTTTTTGTAAATAATCATTTTAGAGATGAACTAATTACTGAGAGTTATAATTTACTTGCTGTACGCTTAACAAATAATGAAATATTCTGGGGACTAATACTTGTATATTTGATTTATTTTTTAGTTGGTTTCGCAACACCCTTTTATTGCACCGCTTTATTTCAGCAGCTTTATTATGCTCCTTCAAAAGTTGAATTATCGATTTTTTTACTTAAAATATTATCCATTCTAACGAGTTATCTATTATTCTGGACTGTCTTTTCATTGTGGCTAAAGCTTCTGTTTAGAAATGATATTATTGAGCTACTAATATTTGTTTTCGTTTACTGCATCTTTTTAGTATTCAATCTATTGACTAGCGGGTTATTGTTTAACCAAACCTGGTTTATAGATAATATATTTAGCAGCCTATCATCAGGTAATTGGAGTGAAAAAATGATTATATGGTTGTTATTTATCTCTATTTCAATTGTTTTAGGAAAACACATCTCAAGAAAGTTGACAAGGTTAAATCTAATTGAAAAATATAAAATAGGAATATTTTCAACCATTGCAGGAAAATTAAAAGCATTCTTGTCGATGCATCACTATAATATGATAGGATTATCTAATCAGAGGATATTAACTTTTTTTACTACAATAGGTTTTGTATTTATAGTTTTTTTGGTACAAAATAAGAATTTTGACTTACTATTACTTGGTAATCTTTATATCGGTGTTTTTGTTCCAGTTTTATTTTCTTTCAATCAATACTATATCATAAAAATTGATAAAGATGCAGGCATGATTCATAATAATTTTTTGAGAGAAATACCGTATGCAAGAATTATTTTATTCAGATGGTTCATTTTATTATTACCTCAATTACTCGTAGCACTTTTACTTACATTAACATTAAAAGTGTTTATAGTACAGATCCATTATTCCTTTGTAATCTATATAATTTTGCTAAATGTTCTATTCAGTTTAATAAACTTATGCTTTTCAATTGCGACACAAGAAGGAATGATTGCTAATATATTCTTACTATTTTTTGTTTATGTTCAGTTAAGAGAGGACACACAAAACTTAATAAACTCAAATTTATTTCTTAAACAACTAAATATTTTTTATAACTTGCTTCAACCAGAATATGTTGTTGAATTACATTATTTATTTCTGATTATGGCTGTAGTAGCATTTTTACTTTATAGTTCAATAAAAATGATTGGTAGATTAAAATATGTTAGTCTTAGTAATTCTTAAATTTACACTTTCAAAATTTGAACTCGCGGATTCTGTTCATTTAACTTTTGCTTAACATTCATCAGATTTTTTAATAACGTGTGATGATAAATTTGAGAAATGTAACAAAATAATTAATACATCAAGAAGAGTATTAAATCCAATAGAGTTTTGTTTAATAGAGGAATTAAAATCTTACAAGTAACTATTTGCAGCAGCAGCGCAATTCTCACCATCAATGGCGGCAGATAATATTCCACCCGCGTATCCAGCACCTTCGCCGCACGGAAACAATCCCATAACTTCAGGATGCATTAAAGTTTCTCTATCGCGTGGTATTCTGATCGGTGAACTTGTTCTTGTTTCAACTGCGACTAACACTGCATCTTCAGTATAGTAACCGTGCATCTTTGCATCAAAATTAAAAAGTGCTTTACGCAATCTTAAAGCAATAAATGCCGGCAGCTCTTTATGCAAAGCCGCAGATGTTAAACCCGGGATGTAAGAACATTTTGGTAATGTAGATGAAACTCTTTCTGCAACAAAATCAGTTACACGCTGTGCTGGCGCGCTTTGAGTTTGATTTGCAAGTTCAAAAGCTTTTTGTTCAAGTTCTTCTTGCAGCATCAACGCAGCAAATGGTTGAAAGCGTTCGTACTTTGTCCATTCTTGTTTTGTTACTTCAACAACAAATCCGGAATTTGCAAACGGAGAATTTCTTTTTGATAAAGACATCCCATTTAGAACTATTTCTCCCGGCGCTGTTGCGGTGGGAACAATAATTCCACCCGGACACATACAGAATGAATATACACCTCTTTCCTCAACTTCTGTAACAAGGTTATAACCTGCGGCAGGAAGATTTGGATGTAGTTCTTTTGTATGATAACGTATTTCATTAACTAATGCTTGTGGATGCTCAATTCTCACTCCCATCGCAAATGGTTTGGGATCAATTCTTATTTTTTTCTTGTTTAATAAATAATAGATATCACGAGCAGAATGTCCAGTTGCAAGAATAACGGCATCAGCAAAAATTTCTTGAGATGAATTTATTTTTACTCCAACAATCTTTCTATCATTTAAAATAAAATCATCTACTCTGGAGTTGAAATGAATTTCTCCACCGTTATCAAGTATTGTTTGTCTTATCGCAGCAACTATTTTAGGAAGTCTGTTAGAGCCAATATGCGGATGTGTATCAATAGCAATTTCAGGATCAGCACCATGCTGAATTAAAATATCAATAATTTTTTTTATATCACCGCGCTTTGTTGCTCGCGTGTATAATTTTCCATCACTGTATGCCCCTGCGCCGCCTTCACCAAAACAATAGTTAGAATCAGGATTTACAATATGATCCTGTTGAATCGCTCTAATATCACGCCTTCGTTCCTGCACATCTTTACCACGCTCAACAATAATTGGTTTTATTCCAAGTTCAATTAACTTTAATGCAGCAAACATTCCGCCTGGTCCAAATCCAACAACAATAACTTTTTTAGATTCACTTACCGGATTGTAAGTAATTGATTTTTTTTCTTCCGGTTTCTCATCAATGTAAACATCAACCAAAATCCTGAAAATAATGCGTCTGCTCCTTGCATCGATTGATTTTTTTAATGGGATTACTGCTGAGATTTTTTCAAGATCGATTTTTAGATCTTGTGAAGCTTTAGCGGATAAGATTTCCGGAAGATTTATTTCATCCGGTGTTATTTCTAATTCAACTTGTTTTTTCATGGTGTCCTCGACTTATGAGGAAGTCTATAATTAAAATATCGCTTTCGTTGATCCTCCATCAACTTGAATTGTTGTGCCTGTAATATAACTTGCTTTTTGTGATGCTAAAAATACAACCATAGCTGCAATTTCTTCGGGACCTCCAAGCCTATTAAGCGGAACATCCTTTGCCATTTCAACTAAAATTTCTTCGTGAGATTTGCCTGATGTTTTGGCTCGATTTACAGCAAGCTCATACAATCTATGTGTTAAGGTATAGCCGGGTGCTACATTGTTAACTGTAATATTTTTATTGCCAAATTCATTGCTAAGTGATTTTGCAAATCCGGTTACGCCAGCTCGCAGTGAATTTGAAAGCATTAAATTATGAACAGGTTGTTTTACAGCAATAGATGTAATATTTATAATTCTTCCCCACTCTTGTTCAATCATATTTGGAATAACAAGATTTGAAAATCTTACAACACTTAGCAAAACTTGTTTATATGCCTGCTCCCAATCATCTTCAGAAAGATCACGAAAAAATCCGGGAACGGGTCCGCCGCAATTGTTAATAAGAATATCAACTTTACCAAATTGATTTTTTACAGCATCGTAAAAATTTTCAATATCTTTTTTCTGATTTAAATCGCATACACCCCAGAATGGTTCTATACTAAATTTATTTTTTATATAACGAGAAGTTTCAATCAGCACTTCTTTTGAACGTGCACAAATTGCAAGCTTACAGCCTTCTTCAGCCAAAGCTTCTGCAACGGCTTTTCCAATTCCGGTGCTGGAAGCTGTAACTAAAGCAACTTTATCTTTGATTCCAAGATCCATAAATCAACCTTTGGAAATATTATTAACTTATATTACGCAAAAAATTAAACGTTCAAGAGATGACATCGTTCTTCTTTTACGAAATTAAAATAAATACAACATTGTTATCGAGATATTGAGTATGTGCTTTCTCTAAAAAAGATGTCATCTCTCCATTGTGCGTAATGTAAATTATTAAAAAATATTTTTACATTCCAGAAACTATTTTTGCAGTATCAAGTGCAATTACCAATTCTTCGTTAGTCGGAATTCTCATCACGGAAACTTTTGAGTTTTCTTTTGAAATAATTTCTTCACTATTTTGATTTTTCAAATCATCAATTTGAATTCCTAAAAATTCCATTTCTTTACAAACCTCTTCACGAACCTCTTTTGAATTTTCACCAATTCCACCTGTAAAAACAAGTGCATCAACCCCGCCCATAGCGGCGGCGTAAGCACCAACATATTTTTTTATTCTGTAACAGAATATTTCAAAAGCCCATTTAGATCTTTGTTGATTATCTTTAACAGCAGTTAATATTTCACGCATATCACTGCTCTCACCGCTAATCCCGATCAATCCACTGTGCTTGTTAAGAAGTGTATTTGCTTCACCAACTGTTAATCCTTCTTTGCCCATAATAAATAAAATTAAAGATGGATCAAGATCACCACTGCGTGTGCCCATCAACAAACCTTCAAGCGGAGTAAATCCCATTGTTGTATCCATTGATTGCCCGTTTTTTACAGCAGCCATACTGCATCCGTTACCAAGATGTGCGGTAATAATTTTAAGATCTTTAATATCTTTATTCAATAAAGCGGCAGCGCGTTGAGCAACAAAAAGATGTGATGTACCATGAAAACCATATCGTCTTATCTTATATTTTTTATAAAGCTCATAAGGAATTCCATATAAATAAGATTTTGGCGGCATGTTCGCATGGAACGCAGTATCAAAAACACCGCACTGAGGCACATCCGGTAGAATCCTTTGGCATGCTTGAATACCTTTTATGTTTGGCGGATTATGAAGTGGTGCAAGTTCAATATTATCCTGCAAAACTTTTACAACTTTATCTGTAATAAAAACAGAGCCGGTAAATGTTTCACCGCCATGTACAACTCTGTGCCCAACTGCTTCGATATCTTTTTTGTCATCAATAACACCATGATTTTTACTAAGCATTACACCAAGCACATACTCTACTGCTATTTGATGATCAAGAATTTCACCAACTATTTTAATATTATCGCCGTCAAAGCGTTGATGAGAAAGAACTGCACCAGCCATTCCGATTCTATCAACTAATCCTTTTGCAAGTGCAATTTTTTTTTCCGTATCAAAAAATTGATACTTAATTGATGAGCTGCCGCTGTTTAATACCAATACTTTCATAATCTATTTTTCCAATTATATTAAATATCCCCGCAACAATTAATTTATTTTATTTCCGTGTTCGTCGTATTTAAAAATCCCTTCGCCGGTTTTTTTACCGAGCTTTCTTTCT
>JBDTRQ010000460.1:0-6470 GCA_039931535.1 Ignavibacteriota bacterium | reverse complement strand
TGTAAAATCCGCATTAGAGAAATCAAATCTAAAATTAAATGATATTGATTTAATTGCTGCTACTGCTGGTCCGGGTTTAATTGGTGCTTTACTTGTTGGATTAACATATGCAAAAGGTTTAGCATTTGGTTTGGATAAACCATTTATAGGTGTTAACCATATTGAAGGGCATATCTTTTCTGGATTTTTAATGCCGCAAAAACCTGAGTTTCCATTTTTATCTTTAGTTGTTTCCGGCGGACACACACTTTTACTACTTGTAAAAAGTTTTACAGAAATTTATAAACTTGGATCCACGGTTGATGATGCTGCTGGTGAAGCATTTGATAAGGTTGCAAAACTCTTAGGTTTGGGTTATCCCGGCGGACCAAAAATACAAAACGCAGCAAAACTTGGTGATGGAAACAAAATAGATTTTCCTGTCTCTGATTTAAAACAAAAATTAAATTTTTCATTTAGCGGATTAAAGACAGCCGTTCTTCGTTATGTCCAATCGCAAGGGGGAATAGATAAACTTTCCACACAACACATAAATGATATTGCGGCTTCATTTCAAACGGCTGCCATAAAAGCATTAATAAGAAACGTAAAACGAGCTTTAGAACAGTACGATGTAAAATCAATTTCTGTTGTTGGTGGAGTTGCAGCAAATGTGCATTTAAAATCTGAGATAACAAAGCTTGCAGAAAAATATAAAAAGAATGTTGTTATTCCTGATTTACAATTCTGTGGTGATAACGCTGCAATGATTGCATTCCGTGGAAAAACACTTTATGAAAGCGGCGTAAGAGACACACTTTCCTGCAAACCATTTCCTGCGTTAAGTGAGAATCATTTTTTAGAGATAAAATATATTTAGTTGAAAGAAATCAGATTAAGAATTTAAGTGTGTGTATAGTTTATATATTTATATTATTCTATATTTAAGTAAATCAAAAAGAGTAAGCTATGAACAAAATAGAGATCAAAAATAGAATTGTAGAATCACTTAAGAATCAAGCTGAAATTGAGAAGATCATTGTATTCGGTTCATTCAATAAAACTGATGAACCAAACGACATTGATATAGCGGTGGTTCAAAATAGTGATTCAAATTATTTGGCACTTGCAATGAAATACAGAAAACTTGTAAGAAATATTTCTAGAGAAATTGCAATTGATATTTTCCCAGTTTTAGAACAGAATTCTAATAATTTCTTTTATAATGAAATCTCAACAGGGGAAGTGATTTATGCAAGAGGAAACTAAAAACTGGTTTAAATATTCTGAAGAGAATCTTGATGCGGCTAAAGTTCTCCTAGATAGTGAACTTTTTAATCCTTGTCTTCATAATGTTCAGCAATGCATTGAGAAAGCATTAAAGTCAATCATCATTGAAAAAAATATTCCATTCAAAAAGACACATAACATTTTTGAACTAAAAATAATTCTTTCTAAAAATGGAATTGATATAAATATGTCTGATGATGATTGTGATTTTTTGGATAGTATCTACCTTCCTACAAAATATCCAGTTGGCAGTGCATTACCATTTTATTATCCAGAAAAAAATGATTGCTCAAAATCTATAAAGATGGCAGAAGAATTGTTGCAACAAATTGCAAGCATTTTAAAATAATAATTCTGAAGTTTTGTCCTCTAATCGGCAAACAATAATTAAATGCTATTTGCAATTCTGTGGTGCTAACGCTGCGATGATTGCTTTTCGTGGCAAAACACTTTATGAACGAGGAGTTAGAGATACACTTTCCTGCAAACCTTTTCCCGCGTTGAGTGAGAAGCATTTTTTAGAGATTATTCAATAAGTTAATTGAGTTGAGAATATGTTATTATATAGTATTAAAAAAGAGCGTTAGGAGAATTTTATGGATTTAAAACTTGCAGTGTTAGTTGATGGTGACAATATACCTTCGGCAAATGTGAAAGAGATGATGGAAGAGATTGCTAAGTATGGTAATCCTACTATAAAAAGAATTTATGGAGATTGGACAAAACCCAGTCTATCAAAGTGGAAGAATGTTCTTTTGGAAAATGCAATAACTCCGATCCAACAGTATGGATATACAACAGGAAAAAATGCGACTGATTCCGCCATGATTATTGATGCAATGGATATTCTTTATTCCGGAAGGGTGGATGGTTTTTGTTTGGTTTCTAGCGACAGTGATTTTACTCGTTTAGCCACAAGACTGCGTGAAGCCGGAATGAAAGTGATTGGAATTGGCGAAAAGAAAACACCTGAACCATTCATAGTGGCTTGTGATAAATTTATTTATATCGAAATTCTTAAATCAGTGGAAAGTGAATCTGAAATTGCCAAAAATAAACCTTCAGAAAAAAACGAAGTTGATAAAATAACTCCAAAAGTTATTAAGCTAATTGCATCCACTATCACTGATCTAGCAGATGAAGATGGATGGGCTTTTCTCGGAGATGTTGGAAACCTTTTGCAGAAAAAACAACCAAATTTTGATTCAAGAAACTATGGGTTCCAAAAGTTGACACCGTTGATCAAATCAACTAATAAATTTGAAATTGAAAATCGTGAAAATCCTAAAGGACGATTTAAGTTGATCTATATTAGAAATAAGTAAAACATTTAATTATCCAATTAAATTTGATTTTATATATTTCTGATTTTGGAAATACAGCACTAAAGTTTCGAGCCTTATTTCCAGTTTTGGTAATACGACCCAATGGTTGTGGAGCCCTATTTCCAATTTGGGAAGTACGGCTCAGAAGTTTCAAAGTCCTATTTCTGATTTTGGAAGTGCGACTCAGAAGTTTCAAAGCCCTATTTCCGATTTTAGAAGTACGACCCAGAGGTTTCTAAGTCCTTTTTCTGATTTTGGAAGTACGACCCTGAAGTTTCAGAGCCCTATTTCCGATTTTGGAAGTATACCCCTGAAGTCTCGGAGCACTATTCTGGATTTTACGAATGGAATTTTGAAGATTTTGGTCACTTCTCCTGATTTTAGTAATGCGAATAGTTGATGTTTGTAAAACAATAATATTTCTTGAAGTTTACTTTACCAACATGAATTGAAGTCAGGACTTTACTTACTCTTTAATTTATATACGCCTCTAACTAATTTCTTTTGGGTATGGTTTGATGAATTGCAAAAAGGCAGAAATATCAATTTGTCATTATTTTATTTATGGATTAAATTATATTTAAATTGTTTAAGTTTTTTTAATGACAAATAGCAGAAATAAACCTTACGAAGATCGAAATATTACTAGAGTTGATACCAAACGAGGTACACATGGACACCAAGTAAGATTTCAGCGACATGGGATTTCTCATTTTTTTAGCGATACCATATTTGGTGGCAGAGAAAATACGTTAGTAGCCGCTCGATTGTATGGAGATTCAGTGGAAAATATTATAGATTCAACTGCTTATGAGGCACCCCATTTCAATAAAAAACAAAAATCAAGAAATGTTTCTGGTCATGTTGGTGTTTATAGAACTTCTACTGTTAAAAAAAAGAATGGGCGTATTTATAAATATGATGTTTGGGTAGCACATTATCCAGTTTCAAAAGGTAAGAACACAACTAAATCCTTTTACATCCATAAACTTGGCGAATTAGAAGCTTTACGCCAAGCTATTGAAGAAAGAAAAAGAGGAGTTGAGAAATATTATTCTATAATAAGTAACGGCAATATAAAATCTTCTCTATATGAAGCGCCATCCGACCCAAATATAAAAATTTGGCGCTACATGGATTTCACAAAATTTGTTTCACTTTTAAATAATAGTGGATTATACTTCCCAACCGCGAATAATTTTGACGATCAATATGAGGGTTCTTTTTCATTTGTAAAAAAAAGATTTCGACCTTTGATCTATAAACAAATTGGGTTAGAATTTGATACAAATGCAGTAAGCATTTTTTTTAAAAATTTACGTTATTGGATTGGAATAAATTGTTGGCATATAAATAAATTTGAATCCGCTGGCATGTGGAACCTATACTCTAAAACAAATGAAGCAATATGCATTCAATCTACTTATAGTAAATTACGCAATAATCTTTCTGATGAAATTTCAATAGGAATGGTCAAATACATAGATTATAGAAAAGAATGGATTCCAGAAAAAGATATCTTAACACCATTCTTATATAAACGGCAATCATTTGAACATGAAAGGGAATTACGAGCTTTATTAAATTTGTCTAATAAAACCGAATTAAGCGATTTAGAGTTACCTAAATCAAATTTGATAGAAGGTAAATGGATACAAGTAGATTTACATAAATTAATTGAAAAGATTTATATTTCTCCAAATTCTCCGAACTGGTATCAGGAACTTGTAATGAGTATAGTTTCAATTTATAAATTGAAAATTGATGTGGTACGTTCTTCTCTTGAAGAAGAACCATTTTATTAATTCATTTTAAATTAATTTGAATGAATAATTAATTCCAAATTATTTTTATTTCATAGTATAAGTCTTTTAAAATTCTAACTTTTGGATTAAATAATTTCTCTCAACTCTGTTATATTACAAACCGCAAATAAGAAATATCTTACAAATCATTCTTAAATATTAATTGAGCCAGCGTGAATAAAAATATTGTTAACAGAGTACCGCATATAATTCTAATCTACTGGATAATAAAAATAGCATCAACAACTTTGGGCGAAACTGGTGCTGATATGTTTTCTATGACATTAAACTTAGGATATGGAGAAACCATTATCATTTTTATGTGCCTGTTTCTAATCCTGTTTGCAATTAAACTAAAATTAAAAAGATATAATCCCATTGCTTATTGGGCTGTATTTACTGCAACTGCAATAGTCGGTACAGGAATTTCAGATTTTATAGATCGTACGCTTGGTCTTGGCTATGCAATAGGTTCAATAATTTTAATTGCTCTTTTACTAATCATTCTTGCAGCCTGGTATAAAAAAGAAAAATCAATTTCAGTAGAATACATTACTACTGATTCTGCAGAAATTTATTATTGGATAGCATTTTTAATAGCAAATACTTTGGGTACAGCGGCGGGAGATTTTCTCGCGGATAGTTTAGGATTTGGATTTCTTTTAAGTGCTGCCATAATAACCGGAATGCTAATCATAACAATATTGCTGCACTATTTTACAAAAACATCTAAGGTTGCGTTGTTCTGGATTGCATTTGTTTTAACCAGACCATTTGGTGCAACTTTTGGTGATCTGCTAACAAAGACAGTTGAAAAGGGAGGAATTAATCTTGGAACAATCGGTGCTTCAATTTTCTTTACAGTTGTTTTGGTTATTGCAATTATCAAAGAAACTAAATTGGAGAAAGAAAGAATCAAGTAATATTATTTTTTACTATCAATAGATTAAAAATTAATTAAAAAGAAAACACAATATGAGCAACGATTATTTTGAACATAAAGCAGATAGTTATGATAAGGATACAAAAAGAGTTAGTAATGTAGATAATATTGCAAATTCTATTTTAAGCAGCATGCATTTTAATAAAAGTATGTACATAATGGATTTTGGCTCCGGCACTGGATTGTTGTTAGAAAGAGTTGCTCCATTTGTAAAAAAGATAACTGCAGTAGATGTATCGGAAGCAATGTGTAAACAATTAGATGCGAAAAGAAAAACTCTGGATTGTGAATTAGAAATCCTTAATCTTGATTTATCCAAAACAAAATTAGATATGAAGTTTGATTGTATAATTTCATCAATGACAATGCACCATTTAAAAGATACGCAAGCAATGTTTAATAATTTTTATTCGATGCTAGATGATAATGGAGTAATCGCAATTTCTGATTTAGACATTGAAGACGGCAGTTTTCATACTGAAGATACAGGCGTATTTCATTTTGGATTTGAAAGAAAATCGTTTCAAGATAAAGCTGTTGCTGCGGGATTTAAAAACGTTAAAATAATTACAGTCAGCATCGATGAAAAACCGCATGGTAAATATCCTGTATTTTTACTTACAGGAAATAAGTGAATTGAATAAATAATCATTTAAATAGTTATTTAAATACCCCAAAACTTAGGATAATTAATTTCCTTCAACTGCTTTATATTGCAAGCCGTAATTAAAAACACTGTTACACAAAATCGTTTTATAAAAAATTGCCGTTAAAAGTTTTTAACATATTCAGCAAACTTCAGATAGTTATAATCTCTTCAGTATTTATTGCAATATTATTAATTGGATATGTTACCTTCTTCACTTCAAACCATTTTGAAAAAAAAACACCGTTTAGATTTGAAATTAAAGATGGGGAATCATTTACCAGCGTAACGGAAAGACTTTATAGTGAATCGATTATCCCAAGCAAATTCAACTTTAAAGTTGCAGCATATATTTACGGTGCAGAAAAAAATATTAAAGCCGCACGATTCAATATCCCAAATGATTTAAGTTATTTAGATTTATTAGATTTATTTGTTAATGGTCCCGCCGATTATTTAAAGCCTATAAAAATAAACGATGG